>JALOBU010000029.1 GCA_023228145.1 Bacteroidales bacterium
TTCAAGATAATTTAACGAAAGAAAATTTCACTTTTCGGTCGCCAATAAAAAGCATTATGAAAAGCCCTCTGGAGAAACTGATTTCAAAATGGAATATTTTACCGCACTAAACGTCAGAAGTCAGGAACGCCTGCTCACCACATTTCTGAAAGCAGGATTATTTTGTTCTCAAACCTGCCATATTTCAGACAAAAAAGAAAACGAGCCGAACCGTATCGTTGTTGCCTTTTCGCATAATCCACCTCAACAACCAATTTTAAAAGAACTTTTTCTTAAATACCAGGACGGAAAACAATCAGAAGATTTCAAGTCTTTGACAAAAGATTTTTACCTTTGACAGGGAATTAGGTACAATTCTTGTTATTAATGCGCGGATTTAATTAATTCAAAATGAAAAAAATATCAAAATTATTTTTGCTCATTACAAGCATTATTTTTTTAACACAATATGTCAACGCACAACAAGTATTTTCTTGCGACAGTAAATATGATGCAGATGTTAAAGTATTTGTGGCAGACAGTAAATACGATGCGGACCTGTGTGTTTACAAATGCTCCAGCAAGTATGATGCCGACGGCAATGAGGGGCTTTGGTTTTTTGCCGACAGCAAGTACGATGCAAAAAAGAAAATTTATTTTACCGACAGCAAATATGACGCTGATTTAATTATTTATTTTGTTAACAGCAAGTACGACGCAGGTTGGAGGACTAATTCGAAGAAACAGCTGATGTACTAATTTGTTTCGGGTTTTCAGAAAAGGTTTTCAAATCCAGCCCGTCAAAATTTACCGCCGTTGTGCGAAGTTTGCAACTTCGCACCAAATAAAAGTTAGTCTGTGACTAACAAAATATTATTTTTGAACTATGGGATTCAAATATAAAATATACGATCAGTGTCAAGCCTATTATTTGACATTCACTGTAGTTAAATGGATTGATATTTTTAGTAGAAAAATATATAAGGATATCATAATTGAAAGCTTAAAGCATTGTCAGAAAAACAAGGGGCTCAACATCTTTGCTTATGTAATAATGACAAATCATATGCACTTACTTGTGAATTCCGAAATGAACGATTTAAGCCAGACTGTATGTGATTTTAAAAAATTTTCAAGTAAAAAAATTATAAAAACCATTCAAACAACAACAGAAAGCAGAAAAGACTGGATGTTAAATTTGTTTTCATATGAAGGCACAAGAAATTCAAGGAACAAAAACTATCAGTTTTGGATACAGGATAATCATCCCATTGAAATTTTTTCTAATAAATTCATAAAACAAAAAGTTGAATATATTCACAATAACCCTGTCAGAGCAGGCATTGTTGTAAACCCATGGGATTATTTATATTCGAGTGCCAGAAATTATGCCGATATGGAAAGTTTTTTAGATGTAATAAAAGTTGATTTAAATGTTTTGTAAAGTAGTTGCAAACTACAATTTATCAAGTGCGAAGTTGCAAACTTCGCACAACTGGTTATTTCCTTTCCAGTCAAGGCTTTCGAGGCATTAATTCGATTTCGTTTTATTCTGACAACAAGAACAATTATTGAATTCCGTCACTTTACTCACGGAATTTAATAAAAAATTGGTGTTTAATAATTTTTTATACCAATTTGTATTTATTTTTTAGTCCAAAAGACAAAAAATAAATTACAATGGTTAATGCCGATGCTACATAAAAATAGTCCAATAAGAAAAGTCGTCATTGGACTATATTGAATGTGCAATCGGTATTACATTAAAAACCAGTTGTATAATGAAAAATTGCAATCAAAAGCTTTCCATTATGGATTCCATTTTGGTGAAACAGTTTGCTGCGGAATAGTTGGTCCGCATTGCGCGGAATGTTCAAACAGAGCCTGTTTTCTTGCAACTGACATACAATTTTTATAACAAATAATATCCATTAATATTTCGAAAAACAAAAATCCTGCAAATGTCCACTAGAGTGAATTTACTAAAAATATCTCTTGAAATATTTCCATTATGTCAAATATTATTATCTTTGCATATGCAAATCTAAGCATAAATTATTATTAACAATCATCATAAATTATAATTAAAAAATTATTTAGCCAAAAACATATAAAAATGTTTGAAATGGGAAAAAAACAAAATTATTTTATTTGTTTATTGTATAAACGTATATATATGTCTAAATACACGTTTATAATAGGTTTTGCCCTCTTAAGCTGGATAAATGGCTTTAGCCAAATTGACGGAGACTATCAGTCTGCATCTTCCGGAGACTGGATTACATTATCTACCTGGCAAAGATTCAACGGCACAGTATGGGTTACACCTACCCCGGCACAGGGATACCCGGGACAGTATGCAGGAACAGGTGCACTTACCATTCAACCAGGGCACACAGTGACTATTAGTGATGCCGGCATAACAACACAGCCCATGGGGACCATAACTATTCAAAATACGGGACAGTTATATCTCAAAGGTGCAACAAACACCATGCTTACATTTTTTTTAAATACGACTATTTTAGATATAATTGAGGGTGGCTCCATTTATTTTTATAAAAAAGTTAAGCTCCAATTTATTACTGACGCTGTCATTACACTTGGAGAGAATACCGGTAGCCTTATTGGTGATTGTAATAACAATAATGAAATATGGATTGGTAGTATTAAATATATGGTCTGTGCTGGTTCTCCCGGCAATATTTTTACATTTTCAGAGGTAATGAGTATGGGGGGAACTTTAAATTCTATTCCGTCTTCAAATTCTCCGATCTGCCAGACCAATACAATTAATCTTACTGGAAATTATTCAGGCGCAATAGGAGATGCACCCACATATTTTTGGACTATTACTGCGCCTGGTGGTGGGGTAACAACTTTTGACACTCAGAATCCTTCGATACCAAATGCAGTAACAGGAACCTATTTAGCAAAACTCACCATCAGCACTAATCTGTCAGGTACCATTTATACCAACAGTGACAGTATTAATGTAATTGTAAATCCTTTACCAACACTTAGCGGAGCTTCCCAGACAATTACTGTTTGCGACGGTTCAGGTGCAACAATAAATTTATCGGGCTTGGTGCCTAATACAACCTTCTCTTTAAATTATTCAATAAACGGTGATGCACAACCTGTTATAACAGGGCTTGTTGCAGATGAAACAGGAGCTTCAAGTTTTACAACAGTTAATCTTGATGCTTCAAATAATGGACAGACATTACAAATAACGGGGATTACAATTACTAACCCAACGACTAACTGTGCACAAACATTTACTAAGGATGTTACGATGTCAGTGTTTACTACTGGAGCAGGCACATGGAAAGGCACTACCAGCTCAGATTGGAATGAGGCATCAAACTGGTGTGGAGGAGTACCCTCTGCTTCTACCGATGTTTATATTTCTCAAAACTCTGCCTCAATACTAAACCAACCAATTATTGATGCTGCAGGTGGTATATGTAAAAATATTACTATTAACAATGGAGCTACATTGACAATAAATGGAACAAATACCCTAAATGTTAATGGTAACTGGACAAATAATGGCACATACACTCCCAACTCAAGTACTGTAAGTTTTACTAGCACAGTGGCGTCTCAAACAATAGGCGGTACTGGTGCAAATACTTTTAATAACCTGACCATCAATAATACAGGTGGGGGAGTAGAAGCAAACGATGATATTACTGTAAATGGCGTACTGAACCTGGCATCGGCAAATCCTTCCGCTACGGTTGGAGCTCTCGAAATGGGCTCAAATGTATTAACAATGGGAGCATCTGCTACAAATACCGGACAGGGAGATGTTAACGGGACAATTACCAGGACTTCTATTTCTGCAAATATTGAATATACATTTGGCAATCCATATACCGTAATGACCTTTTTGACTCCCACAGGCAGCGGGGCATTGCCGTCGACTGTCAGCCTTAAAACCACTATAGGAACGGCACCGTCTTTGAAAACGGATGCTATTTTAAGGTCCTATGACATCAGCCAGACAGGTGCAGTCAGCCCGGCGCTGGCGTTGATTGAAGGGCATTATCTTGATGATGAACTGAATGGTAACACTGAAGCGGACATGGTTTACTGGAGCTGGAAAGAAGGCCAGTCAGGGTATACTGAATTTGGCCGGGCAGGTATTAACACCACCGAAAACTATGTGGATTACATTAATCTGGACATCAGCGTTATGCCTGATGAACATGGCGAGCGGATTATTACCTGTGCCAAAGGCGTGGATACGGCAAATACTTGGATTGGAACCTCTAGCTCTAATTGGAACATTGCTAACAACTGGACTGCCGGACATGTGCCCTCTGATACAGATAGGGTGGTTATCCCCGATGCTTCGTCAACAAACTATGATCCTGAACTGCCGGCCAGTCCTATCGGAACTGTTAAAAAACTGAGGCTGGCTCCTGGAAGCATACTGAACGGAGGTACAGGAGGTATACTGACTGTTAGCGGAGGAGATGGAGCGTGGCTTAATCAGGGGACATTCAATCCCGGCACCAGTACGGTTACCTTTACCGATGCATTGGCGACCTATGCAGGAAATACGGATTTTTATAATTTGATCCTTGATCCCGGTTGCATTCTGAATATGGTGCACGGAAGCTATATTGGTATAACAGGTACTATGACCAACAACGGCACCTGGCGCACTGTCATAAACGGACATACCACGGTGGAGTACAAAGGCGATGATCAGACCGTCGTTGTCCCGAATCCTTCGACCAACCGGTACAGCACATTAATTTTAAGCGGAACAGGTATAAAGACAATGCCTTCTACCGCACTTCATATAGTCGGTGATTTCACCATGGCCGGATCAGCTTCAACGACTGCTGCTGCTGGCCTCACCATTGACTGGGACTTTACACTGGGATCAGGTACCAAATTTAATGCAGGTAACTTTTCACATAATATTGCCGGAGATTTCATTAATAATGGAGGCACATTTACAAATACAGGCAGCACGATTAATCTGAATGGTGTTACTGAACAAACTATTGGAGGAAGCGCTTCAACTACATTTAATAATCTTACACTCAATAATTCAGCTGGCGCAACATTAGGAATCAACGAGTCTGTGGCTGGGACATTGACGCTAACCAACGGATTACTTACAACAGGTAGTCATACAATAACTCTTACAGCATGCTCAGGGACTACTATCACTGGATACAGTTCTTCCAGTTATGTTAATGGTATATTGGCACAAGTATATTGCAGCACCGGGTCTAAAGTATTCCCCATCGGTAAAGGTGGCAATTATCGCCCGCTAACGCTTGAATATACTGCGCTTACGGAAACAAGCACCGTAACAGCTGAACAATTTGAAACTACTATAGGAGGCACATTGCCAGCCAATCACACCGTACTTCAGGACAGACACTGGGATATAACACAAACCGGAGGTACAGATATTGAATACACATTGACTCTCGATGGCACATCATACGACCCCGGCGTAGCTGTTCCTAAAATCATCAAAGGTGACGGCTCTTCAAATACTTCCTATACAGCCACCTATGATAGCCCGAACTTCACTGCAACAGGTCTTACAGGGTTCAGCAGCTTTTCTGTCGGCGCCGACTGTGTGCCACCCACCATCGAAAGTCAGCCCGCCAGCACAGCGACTTGTGATGGTACCGGAGCACCAACATTCAGTATTACTGCCAGTGGGGGCACATTATCTTACCAGTGGCAAGAAAGCACTACAGGAACAGGAGGTACTTTCGAAAATATTTCAGATGGAGGCGTTTATTCAAATACCACCACATCAACACTTACTATTACCAATCCGCCGTTATCCATGGATGGTTATGCTTACAGAGTTGTTGTAACCCGTTTGTGTGGTAGTGATGTTGTTTCGAACGGAAATGCTGTTCTGACTGTTAACCCTGTCCCTGCGATTACTTTAGGCGCAAGTCCTGCTGTATGCAGTGGCGTTTTAACAGCAGAATTAACTTACAACGGTACAACCGGTAATCCAAATCAATATTCCATCAATTATTCTGAAATTGCAAATACTTCCGGGTTCACAGATTTTTCTTTCACAGGTTTACCGGAGAGTCCAATTTCGCTCACAGTGCCTGGTGGTGCTAGCCCTTCTACTTATAGCGGGTTGTTGTATGTAAAAAACAGCGCCACAGGTTGTGAAAGTACAGGATCAGATTTTACTGTAATGGTAAGGCCACTTCCGCAGGGATCTTTAACAGGCAATACCATTTGTTCCGGTGGAACTGGGAAACTGACATGGGTCGTAACCGCAGGCACAGGGCCGTATACAGTTGTTTATAACGATGGTTCAGATCATACTGCAAACAATGTGGCATCGGGAGTACCGTTTGATGTATATTCGTCACAGACTGAGACTAAAGTTTATAACTTAATATCCGTTTCAAGTACCAATTCCTGTGAGAGAACAAGTGGCTTTACAGTAGGAACCGGAACTGTTACGGTATCAACAGGTATATGGACGGGACAAACCACAGACTGGAATGACGCCGGGAATTGGTGTGAAGGTATTCCAACTTCTACCACTGATGTATTGATACCTTCCTCTGCCCCAAACCAGCCGGTGATTGGAGATGCTGACGGAATATGTAATTCTATTACCATTGAAAGTGGAGCCTTTTTAACCATTTCTGGTTCAAATACATTGACCGTTTATGGAAACTGGATAAATGACGGCACATTTTATCCCAATTCTTCCACAGTTATATTTAATGGGACAACTGCAATCAGCGGTTCTTCATCCAATTCTTTTAATAATATCACTATTGAGTCGGAAAAAACTTTAACGGCCCAGGCGGAGAGCATGCTTGTATCCGGAAATTTTATTAACAATGGTACTTTTAACTCTAACAATGGAACCATTGTTTTTAGTGGAAGCGCCGCGCAAACGATTACAGGAGATTTGAGTTTTTATGATATAATATTTTTTAATGTTACAAATGGTTTGTCAGATGTGAACATTACCACTCCGGTTACTGTTTCGAATTCTGCTTCCTTTTTAGCAGGAATTGTAAACTTCTCAGGTACTGGTTCTTTAAAATTTATGAATGGTTCTTCCTGTAATGATGGAACAGCAAGCAGTTTTGTAAATGGGCCCGTGGTCAAGGAGGGGAATACTGCTTTTACATTTCCCGTCGGGAAAGGCGATTGGTATGCTCCCATAAGCATTTCAGCAGCATCTGGCGGTGGCATTGCCACGGATTTTTTTACAGCAGAATATCATCATATTGATCCTAATACCTCTTATGATTCCAGCCTACACGATGCTTCTATCAATCACATCAGCAGCATGGAGTATTGGACACTTGAAAGAACCGGTACCACTAATAATGTTTACGTTACTTTATCCTGGGATTCCTTAAGGAGTGGTACAGTAACAAATCTCACGAGTATAACCACGGCACATTGGAACGGAGAAAAATGGATTGATATTGGTAATGCAGAAACAACAGGCAGCACAACGTCAGGCACAGTATCATCAGCGGAACTGTTGACCAGCTTTTCTCCATTTACTTTAGCATCGAAAGACAATAATAACCCGCTTCCAGTGGAGTTAATAAGTTTTTATGCAAGGTATATTAATGAGAAAGTACAACTGAATTGGGTAACAGTTTCCGAAACAAATAATGATTACTATACAATTGAGAGGAGTAAAGATGCCATTAATTTTCAAAATATTGGGATAATAGATGGTGCAGGAAATAGTAATATGCCTCTTTTCTACTCTTATATCGACAATGAATTTTTTCGTAATATTTCTTATTACCGACTAAAACAAACAGATTTTGACGGATCTTCTAAATACTCAAATATAATCTATATTGATTTAAACAACCAAATGATTAGAGATAATAAAGTTTATCCAAACCCTTTTTCTGATGAATTAATAATTGAATTAGAAGGTAGTGATGAGCTTATGAATTATGAAATAATAAATGCATTTGGTCAAGTTGTTTTCAAAGGCAATTTAGTTGAAAAGACTACTGTTCAGACAAGTCATTTTACACCTGGTGTCTATCTAATTAAACTCAAAAATGGTAAAACTTTTGAATTCAAAAAAATAATAAAAGAATAGCTATCACACCCTTGTGTGAAGTTTGCAACATCGCATCAAAGATTATTGCTTGATAACTCTGATTTTTTCAGCTAATGCCTTTAAATCCAGCCCGTCAAAATTTCCCGAGCTCATCATCAACAGGTTTTTGCCTTTCCAGTCAAGGCTTTCGAGGTAGTCAACAAGTTTTTCCTTATTTGTAAAGACCATAATATCGTCGCGGCCGAATGATCCTTTTACTTTGATTTCGGGCAAAGGCGGCATTTTTTTTATTTCGAGGGCGTGAGCGCTGTAAAAAACGATGGCTTTATCGGCTTTGTGCATGCAGCCCTTATATTGTTCAAGAAAATCGTTGTTCAGGCTGCTGTATGTATGTAGTTCGAAACATGCTACAAGCTTTCTGTGGGGGAATTGTTCTTTAACGGCTTCGATAGTTGCCTTAAGTTTGGAAGGCGAATGTGCAAAATCTTTGTAAAAAGCGGAATCATCACTTTTTCCAAGCAGTTCAAGCCGCTTGGAAGCGCCCTTAAATCCGGCGATGGATTTCATAAAATCCTCCGCAGAAATACCCAGGCACGCACATACCAACCGGGCACCGTTAAGATTCATCAGGTTGTGTTTACCGAAAACATGGATTTCTGTATCCAAATTGCCGATCGCTACAGAAGTCGTTCCGTTATTTATGGAATGAGACGGAATACCGTAAGGATATAACTTAATATCTTTCCTGGCTTCAGGGCAAATGCGTTTGAGTTCTTCGTCATTTTCGCAGTACACCAGGTTTCCTCCCGGCTCTATCAGTTCGATGAATTCCCGGAACTGTTCTAAGTAAATTTCAAAAGTCGGAAACACATTGATATGGTCCCAGGCGATGCCGCTGAGCAACGCGATATTTGGCCTATACAGGTGGAATTTCGGGCGTTTGTCTAAAGTGGAAGTTAGGTATTCATCACCTTCCAGGATGATGACAGGCGCATCGGAAATGCGGAACATCGTTTCAAAACCCTCCAACTGTGCGCCCACCATGTAATCGAAATCTTTTCCCAGGTCGTGCAACACATGCATGATCATGGCGGTGATGGTGGTTTTGCCGTGGCTTCCGCCGATAACCACGCGGGTTTTATTTTTCGATTGCTCGTAAATGTATTCCGGAAAAGAATATATTTTCAAGTCCATTTCTTTCGCTTTGATCAGCTCGGGATTGTCTTCACGCGCGTGCATGCCCAGGATCACCGCATCAAGGCTGCTGTTAATTTTATCGGGAAACCAACCGGATGATGGAGGCAATATCCCTTTCGCCGCAAGCCTGCTTTTTGCGGGTTCAAAAATCTCGTCGTCAGAGCCTGTAACAGTATGGCCGTTCTGAGCCATGGCAAGCGCCATGTTGTGCATGACACTGCCGCCTATAGCAATAAAATGAATATTCATAGAAACAAAATTACCGAAAAAAAACTTCAGCAATCAATAGCTAAGAGTAAGTTTTCAACAGTCAAATGATGTGGAATTATAAAAATTTCTTTAGCTGGAGTAAATGAATAATTGAAGAAGTAATTTCGTCTATACTAAGGTATTTGCAATTGTAATATACATCAAAGTGGTCTTCAAAATCCAAATTCCTGCTGCTTTTGATTTTCAGCAAAGTATTTCTTTTAAAATCAATTTTTCTGGATGCGGACAGAGCTATTTCTTTGGTTTTATAAGTTCCTGTTTTCATGAGCTGTTCCACTCTCCATTCCACAGGTGCAAATAAGCGGATATGAAATCCCATTTTCATGCTTCTGGTAACTGCCATGCCACCTCTACCAATGATAATTACGTTTCCTTTGCTGGCAAAATCCATGATAACGCGGTCAATGGTTTTCAGAATTTTTCTGTCGGAATAATAGTGTTTTTCCGACAAGGCATTAAGTATTTCATCAATGGAGCTTCTTTCTTTGTCATTAAGAACTTTAATAATCCTGCCGGTTTCAATATTTAGTTCTTTCGATGCTTTCTGTAGCAGCTCTTTGCTAATGAAACTCCAAGGCTTTCTATTTGTCAGTTTCTCATCCGCCTGATTCAGTTCTTTGATGATTTTGCCGGCAATTTCTTTTGCCGGGCATCCGAATTCACGGGAAATTGTTATAAACGGCAAGACATTTTCCCGTGGTTTAACATTTTCTTTTTCGATGTTGAATCGCTCAACCATATATTTTAAAAGCAGATTTTCCATGACACCTCCTTTACTGATGAATTAATTTGAACAATATGAATACTAAAGATACTAATATTTTTTATTAAAACCTAATTTTTTTGGTTAAAATTTTTTTTGCTAAAACTATATTTTTACTTTTGAGCAATTTTTTATGTTAAGAAATTTTACACTATGGAATTACCTTTTGCTGAATCGTACAAAATAAAGATGGTAGAAACAATCCGGCGAAGCAGCCGTGAAGAGCGTTTGAAATGGATAAAGGAAGCTCGTTATAACCTGTTTAATCTTCGTAGCGACCAGGTATTTATTGATTTGCTAACAGACAGTGGCACTGGTGCTATGAGCGACCGCCAGTGGTCGGAGCTTATGCTGGGCGATGAAAGTTATGCCGGTGCATCATCGTATTACAACCTCAAAGAAGCCATTAAAAATATCATGGGCTTTGAATATTTTTTACCTACGCATCAGGGACGTGCAGCAGAAAACGTACTATTTTCCACCTTAGTAAAAGCAGGTGACCTGGTGCCGGGCAACGCACATTTTGACACCACCAAAGGGCATATCGAATATCGTAAGGCAGAAGCTATTGACTGCACCATTGACGAAGCCTTTGACACAACATTGATACACCCATTCAAGGGAAATGTCGATCTGAATAAACTCGAAACCGTTTTGATAAACAACCCCAAAGAAAAAATTCCGTTTATTGTTATTACGGTAACCTGTAACAGTTCCGGCGGACAGCCTGTTTCAATGGCCAACCTAAGAGAAGTTTATGCCATGGCTCAAAAATACGGTATCCCTGTTGTTTTCGACTCGGCCCGTTTTGCTGAAAACGCTTATTTTATCAAGATTCGTGAAAAAGGCTACGAAAATAAATCCATTAAGGAAATCGTAAAAGAAATGTATTCCTACGCCGATATAGCAACCATGAGCAGTAAAAAGGACGCTATCGTCAACATGGGTGGTTTTATTGGCATGAAAAGCAAGGAATTGTTTCAAAAAGCCAGTTTTTACAACATTATGTATGAAGGCTTTGTAACTTATGGCGGGATGTCCGGACGTGACATGAATGCCCTGGCCCAGGGACTTGACGAAGGAACCGAATTTGATTATCTCGAAACCCGTATCAGACAAATAGCTTACTTAGGCCAGAAGATCAAGGATTTCGGCGTACCTTTGCAGGAACCGTTTGGAGGACATGCTATTTTTGTCGATGCGAAAAAATTCTTATCGCATATTCCCAAAGAAGAATTTCAGGCACAAACCCTCGCTATTGAATTATATATTGAAGGCGGTGTGCGTGGCGTGGAAATAGGCGCCATCATGACAGACCCCGACCCCGTTACCCGCGAACCGCGCTTCCCCAAACTCGAACTATTGAGGCTGGCCGTTCCCCGGAGGGTATATACCAACAACCACATGGATTACGTGGCAACCGCACTGGGTAATGTTTACGAAAGACGCATGGCGATCAAACACGGTTACCGCATCACTTACGAATTACCCATCATGAGGCATTTTACCGTGGGGCTGGAAAAGGTGGAAGCGTAAGAAAAGAGAAAAGTTCCCAGCTTATTGTTTACTGAAAGAAAATAAACCCGGAGTTCAAACTCAGCGTTTAATAATTTTAGCTACAGCACTTAATTTTCCAGCTGTTTCTACTATTGCAAAATAACAACCCGATTGCATTGCTGACAAGTCAATTTCAATAGTAGATTCGCCGCCTGACAAGTTAGGATAGTCAAAGGACTGAATTGCTCTGCCTGTGATATCCGTAATTCTTACAACGGTCTTGGCTGTCGAAGAATTATTCCACGATATTTTCAATTTATCAACTACAGGGTTGGGACTTATCGTAATTTTTCCGGTTACTGTTTCATTATGTGGAATATTGCTTATCATATCTCGTACAAAACCGGTACGTTCATTACTTCCCTTGTAAGTTCCCCATAGTACTTTTTCGTAAGAATATGGAACATTTAACTCGTAAATATTGATGTAAACGGAATCAGTGGTTTGTCCAAAAGAATTCGTATAAGATAAGGCTACAAGTTCCATCATACCGTCACCATTCACATCACCGGGGCATATGCCGTTCATAAATGTCCACCCCCTTGGCCGTATCGGGTAATTAGGAAGTTGTGCCCCATTGTCAATACTGTAAGCATGAATAAACCCATAGCCGGTGCTGTCGAGCAAATTAGAGCCGAAAACAAGTTCACAATCATTGTCATCATTGATGTCAGCCACAGAAATAAAACCTTCGAGTCCTCCGGCTTTTACTATGGGAAAATTTGGAAGTACGTTGCCGTCAGTGTCCCATCCGTAAAGCATATCCTCTGCTTCGCTGCCTATGGGGCGGCTCATAAAAATTTTCCAGTTGCCGTCTATCTTAACTACTGTCGGAGGAGAATAGGTCCAGCTGCTGTCAGGAACTGTAATAGACCAGTTTCCGAAATCACTGCCGTCGTGGTTCATAACATAAAACTGTGGGGCATCTCCGTGAGTGGCTCCAATAATTTCAAGGGTGTTATCATTGTCGAAGTCAGCAATAGCGGGAGATTGGTAACTGTATTTCTGAAGCGGTTCTGTTACCAGAGGGAATCCGCTTTTGGGCAAGCCATCCAGCCCAAAGATATAACGTGATTTTATCGAGTTCACAACGATATCTTTTTCGCCATCGTTATCAACATCAGCTATTGAAGGAGTGACAGCAGGAATGCCATCCAACGTAACGGGCCAGTTGCTGCTGAAGGATGTACCATTGTTTTTAAGAATATGCACTTTACCTACAGTTGATGCCATTTCACACACTATAATTTCTTTTTCTTCATCTTCATTCAAATCACTGATTGCCGAAGCGCAAATCATCCAGTGGTTGCTGCAGCTCACAGGCCAGCCGGAGAGAAGGTTCCCGTTATGGTCAAAGGCATATACCCTGCCTGTTGTGGAGCTGCCGCCTGTTGTTTGGATAATCTCAGGGAACCCGTCGTTATTGATATCGCCCACTGTCGGAGGGTAAATTGCTGTGCCCGTGAGGCTTTTCTGCCATAGCAGTCCCTGATAAGTGTAAGCGTAAATGCAGTTGTGTGTGGCAAAAACAATATCTGAGATGTTGTCATTATTAATATCTGCAAGTGCAAGGCCACGCATATTTTTAAAAGTAGGGTTGCCAACCACGGCAACAGGGAATCCCGCTAATTGCTGAATGTTTGATTTAGGATAACTATCAGCTAATGGAGCAGAAATGGTTGATGATATCATAGAAAAATCATCTGAAATACTAGCTTTTTGCCAGCTTTGTGAAAATAATTGAAGTGTAGCAATAAAACATAATAATAGTGTGATTAAATTCTTCATAAAAAATTAAGATAAGATTTACCGGATTAATGTGATAACTCCACTCAGCTCTTTTTTTCTTACCTGGTTTTTAAGTATTAAAACATAATAGTAAGTTCCTTCAGTGGCATTCTGTCCATTGAGCTTTCCATCCCAGAAAATATCGGGGCTTGTTGAATGGAACACTATCTTGCCCCAGCGATTATATACATTCATATTGTATTCCGAGAATCCCCGTGTGATAACTTCAAATAAATCATTATATCCGTCGCCGTTGGGAGTAAAAACGTTCGGAATGGTTACATCATCCAGTATGGTAATCTGGCCTATGGCAGTGTCAGCACAACCATTTGGTGTGGCAACAATAAGCATTACATCATATGTGTCTGATTCGCTGTATGAATAAACAGGGTTCTGTGATGATGAAATACCTCCATCGCCGAAATACCAGTTCCAGTGTAAGTCAACTCCTGTGCTGAGGTCAAAAAATGAAATATAATCGTCCGAAAGAACATTATTTGTATCGGTATAGAAGCCTGCGATAGGGTAATTATATACCTGCACATGAAATGTGTTTGTGTAAGAATAAGTACACCCGTTCAAAAAAGTTGTGGTGAGTGTAATCGTGAAGTTTCCTGTGGTAGAATAAGGGTGCGTTGGATTTTTTCCTGTGCCGCTTGTACCGTCGCCGAAATCCCAGTGCCAATTGATAACACTGTCTGTTACCGTTTCGTCGTCCACAATAAATTGTGAAATCAATGGCGGTGTACAGGTTGATATGCCAGAAATATCAAAAGTAATTAATGGAGGAATGAAAACTGTTATGATGCCGAAATAGGTAACGGTATAACTGCAACTATCTACCCATATAGTCAGTGTTACATCAAAGGTGCCGTTTGTATTATAAAGGTGTGTAGGGTTTTGTTGTGTTGACGTATGCCCGTCACCAAAATCCCATAACCATTGTGTTACCGGCTGCGATGTATGGGATGTGTCGGTAAATGTAATATTGGCACTGCTGGAACAGGGTGTATATGATGAATATGCAAATGATGCGCTGCCTGAAATAACACGGATGGAATCAGCAGCTGTCAGCGTAAGGGAGCAGTTGTGAGTAGAATCATCAAGAACAAGAGAAACAAAGTAAGCTCCTCCATCGTTATAGGTATGGCTAGAGTTGTTGGTATAAGTCAAGGCAGCATCTCCATCGCCAAAAACCCAGAAATAGCTGGTTGTATTTAAGGAATTCGCTGTGAAAAGCACATCAAGGGGAGCACATCCATAAGCTGGTGTGTAGGAAAAGCTGCCGGCAGGGCCATTGACAGTGATAAAATTTGGAATAAGTAATGAGTCTGAACAGCCATCAATGTTTACAACATTTAATTGCACATCAAATACACCGGACGTATTGTAAATATGTTGCGGATTTTCGAGCGATGAATGATTGTTGCCGCCGCTGGCAGTGTCGCCAAAAGTCCAGTACCATGAAACCACATCGGAGGTTGAAGAATCACTTAAAAATACGGTAAAAGGCGGGCAGTTTGCAATATTATTATCAGAGTAAAATCCGGGAAGGGGCTGCGAAATCCTTACCTGGTGGACTATGCTGCTGTCGCATCCGTTTGAATCAGTTACGGTAAGTGTTACATCGAATATGGTTGTCTGATTGACGTCGTAATTATGTATAGGATTTACAGAGTCTGAAACCGGACTTCCGTCACCGAAATCCCATTGATAAGCAAGTCCGACGCCGGTTGAAGTATTAACAAACTGCACAGGTTCCATGTTACACTTCAAGGTGTCTGAGAAAAATGAAGCCACAGGACGTGACACACTGATATAATTTTGTTTTACAAGCATGCTGTCACATCCTTCCGAATCTGTTACTACAAGTACTACAGAATATACTCCGGGTTGTAAATAAGTATGCTGGGGATTTTTCTGTGTGGATGTGCTGCCATCGCCAAAATCCCAGAACCAGCTGTTTAAAGTTGCTGGTGGAATTGCACTCGAGTTATCTGTGAACTGCACCTGCATAGGAGCGCAACCATGAGTTATATTGGCTGAAAAGTTTGTTATGGGCAGAGGGTTCACAGTTATCAGATTCGATTTAGTGATACTATCCTGACATCCAAGTTGGTCTGTGACTTTGAGTTTTATTGAATAAATGCCTTGGTCGTAAAATGTGTTGTTTGTTACCATACCTGTTCCTGTACCTCCGTCTCCAAAATCCCAATTATATAAAGTAATAGTTGAGTTTGTGTATGAAGTGCTCATAAAGGCCACATGTTCATGTTGGCAAAGAGTAGCTTTGTCTTGTATAAAATCCGGAATAAGTTCAGATATTTTTATATAAGCTGTCATGGTTAGTGAGTCTCGGCATCCATTGCTGTTAGTTACACGAAGCATAACATCATAAAATCCAGGAAAATTATAAGTATGTGTGGGATTTTGTTGTGTGGAAGAAGTTCCATCACCAAAGGTCCAGTACCATGTTTCAGGTAGTATTGATTCATCAGTAAAATGTACCATGACAGGGTAAGTACATGAAATGGTAGGTGTGGCGGAGAACATGGGCTTTGGAGGCATCACATAAATGTAGTCTTCCATGATAATGGTGTCGGGGCATCCGTTGTGCATGGCCACCAGCATCACATCGAAATAACCCGTATCGGCGTAAGTATGCTCTGGATTCTCTTCAGTAGCATTACCTCCATCCCCAAAGTCCCAATACCATGAATTGGCTAAACTATTCGAAAGGTTGGTGAAATTCACTGTATGCTTATGGCAACCAACGGTATCGTCGGCAACAAAATCCGCTAAAGGCAACATCCCAACAGATACCGCATGTATTCCCGATGCAACACATCCTGCAGAATCGGTAACTGTGAGAGAAACAATATAATTACCTGTATCAATATACGTATGAATGGGGTTTCCCAGATGGCTTACAGGACTGCCGTCTCCAAAATCCCATGTCCATGATGTAATATAACTTATGGTTGAAGTAGAATCGTTAAAATGCACCGTCAGGGGATGGCAGCCTGCAGGGGGCGTGGCGGTGAAGTCAACAATAGGCGGACTGATTATAATATAATTAATCTTTGATAACGAATTAGAACAGCCATGGTTGTCTGTAATAGATAAAGTTACAGTATATATGCCATCCTGAGTATAAGTATGAGAGGGGTTTTGTGCTGAAGATGTTCCTCCATCTCCAAAATTCCACTGCCAGCTTATTATTCCTGGTATAGAGCACGTGAAACTAACATTTTGAGGTGCATGGCATGCCTGTAATGGTGATCCGCTGAAACTGACGGAAGGCAATGCGAACACTGTGATGTAATTTGTAAGTGTTTTGGTGTTGCTGCAACCTCCGGTATTTGACGATGTGAGGCTTACTGTATAAGTTCCGGGTGATGTGTAAATATGACTGGGGTGTTGAAGTGATGAAGTGCCGCCATCGCCGAAATTCCATAACCACGAACTGGCGTTGGGAGCAGAAAGGTCAGTAAAATTAACAGTAAGTGGAATACATCCCGAAGTTATATCGGAAGTAAAATTTGCATTAAAGGGGTTGGCGCTGATAACTACAGGATGAAAAACTGTATCGGAGCATCCATTATTTGACACGATAAGCCTGATATTATATGTTCCGGCTGCTGTATAATTATGCGAAGGGTGTTGTTGTGTAGAAGTTCCTCCGTCACCAAATGACCATAAAGATGTATATCCCGGCGGAGTGCTGGTGTTGGTGAAAGCAACGGTAGCCGGCAGGTTGCACGGTACGGGATTACTATAAGTAAATGCAGCGGTGGGTTTTGAACCAACACTTACGTAGTTGGGTTTAATCAGGCTCTTTGAGCAATTGTTCTGGTCTGTAACAATAAGGGTAACCTGATAGTTTCCTGAGGCTGAATAAACATGGCATGGGTTCTGAGTGCTACCGCTGCCGCCATCGCCAAAATCCCATGAATATGTTGTTATGGGAGCATCGCCCGGAGTAGAAGAGCTGTTAAAACATACGTTGAGTGGAGAGCAGCCTGATAAAGGTGTTCCACTGAAAATTGCCACCGGAAGATGATACACATGAATATATGAACTTTTTACAATAGTATTAGAGCCGAAAGCGTTTGATGCGGTCAGAGTTACAGAATATGTCCCCGGGCTGGTATAGTTGTGTGTGGGGTTTTGCAAAGTGGAAGTAGCCCCGTCTCCAAAATTCCATGCCCAGGCCGTGGGTGTGTTGGTGGAAAGGTCTTGAAAAATAACAATAAGCGAACCACAACCCGAAGTAACATTCGCTGTAAAGTTAGCAACTGGTGCTTGTGCAAAAACAGTATTGAAAAAAAAATAAAATAAAAAAACGAATAAAAATGTTTTTTTCAACTTCTATAAAAGTATTATGCTATTTCTTAAGGCGTTAAAATTACAAAAAAGGTTGTTTATTCTGTCCCCGGATAATGAATTTTTTACATTAATTTTAAAAAAGTAAGTATTTTGGCTAACACGATGTGCATTAATACTATTACTTGATATAGTTTAACCCATCTTTTTTTTGTATAATGCCGATAGAGTAGCTGTTATAGAACAATTTATTGGACTATTACAGATACCGTATCGGTATAAATCATTATCCCGAACTATATCGGCTACTATACTGGTAATGATGATTTGGGTTGCAATATACCAGCGGATGCTTCGGAATTGGGATGGGGTTTATAAAGCAAATATAGGTTTTTTTCTATTGTTCTTTTTGTAATGATACAAAAACAACCAAAAAAATATAGCCCTGCCGAATGCTTCTTCGAGCTCTGTAAAAACCCAGAAAAACAGAAAAATTAGTGTTCGCTTTCAGCAAACAAAGCCATTGCAAGCAAGGCCTTTTTTCGATTTTCTAAGTTTTTTACATTCACGGCCAACGCACGCTGCCGACAGGGCAGGCCACCGCGCCAAAATTTCGGAATCGCTATTGCTGTTGCCGAAAAGAAGAAAAAATTTTCTCCCCTCTCTATGAGATAGAGAGGGGACGGGGGTGAGTAAGCTTGCAGATTTTTTTATACCAACAAAACGAGCAAAACAATAAATTTTTTAAAATAAAATTCAACAAATTATTTTCTCATGCTCTGATGAAAATATCAAAAACACAAACCGGGAAGAAAGATTTATTTTAGAAAAAAATTAGCCGGAGAAAAAAATTAACCGCCAAACATTCCTTTTAGTTTACCCAGAATACCGCCGCTATTTCCACCGCCGGTTAAAGAACCCAAAATATCCTGCAAATCAAAACTGTTATCATTTGGGTCATTGGTTTTGTTAATAAGCTGTCCCATAACAACAGGAATTAATGATTTAACAAGGGTACCGGCTACATTGCCATCCAGCTTGAACTTTTTCATCAGGTCACCGGCAACTCCGGTTGAAATATTGTTAACTACAGGATTACTTTCCGCATCCGCGCCTTGCTGGAAAAGGTTTTTAATGCTGTCTAAGCCATCATTTTTTGCTACACCCTGTAACTTATTCATTAATGATTTTGTTGCCGCCTTGCAGACAATGTCATTTTTTTTATTTGGTATGGCCGGATTATTAATGATAGCCTCGCCGGCATTTTCTTTAACCAGGTTTAAAAGGTTGTCTAACATAATGATAATTTTAAGTGTTATTTACAAATATAAATAATAAAATACAAATTGCTACAGGCAGTTTTTTGTTAATTAAAAAACGGGATGATTTATTATTTATAGCTTTGCATCAATGAATATTTTTGAAATCATACTGATAGGCTTAGGACTGGCGATGGATTGTTTTGCTGTTTCCTTGTCATGCAGCATGGGCAGGTGTAAAATCAATAAATTGCAGGCACTAAAAATTGCATTCTTTTTTGGATTATTTCAGGCGTTGATGCCTGTGATTGGATGGCTGTTGGGGCTTTCGTTTAAAAACCTCATCTCGGAATTCGACCATTGGATGGCTTTCGGAATACTTGGTGCTATAGGCATTAAGATGATTATAGAAGCCTTTAAAAAAGAAGAAGAAAAAAATATTAAGATAACCAGGTTATGGGTATTGGCAGGATTATCTTTAGCAACAAGTATCGATGCTTTGATAGTAGGCATCACCTTTGCTTTTTTAGAATTCAACATTTTACTGACTGTCGGAATCATTGGTTTGGTTACATTTATTATATCTCTAACAGGCATTTATATTGGGAAAAAATTTAATTTTTTAAACGCCAAAAAAGCAGAAATAATTGGCGGATTAGTGCTGATAGCAATAGGCATAAAAATATTAGTCGAACACCTGAATGCATAAATTATGAACAAAATAAGAATTACGAAAGAATTTAAATTTGAGATGGCGCATGCGCTTATGGGTTACAACGGGCCCTGCCGTAATATTCACGGGCATTCGTATTGTTTGTATGTTACAGTTATCGGGAGCCCGGTATGCGACGACAACTCTCCAGTGAACGGCATGGTGATGGATTTTAATGAATTGAAAAATATTATTAAAAACGAAATTACTGACAAGCTGGATCATGCACTGGTTTTGTCTGATAAAACACCTGCTAGTATTCTTAATTCGCTTAAGGAATTTGACAATGTAATTTTGCTGCCATACCAACCTACCTGTGAAAATATGCTTGCCGATTTTGCTGCTCGTATTCAGAAACATTTACCCTCAAACATAAAGTTATTCAGCCTGAAACTGTGCGAGACTGTTACATCATCAGCAGAGTGGTTTGCTGAAGATAATCGTTAGGATAGGCCAATAATATTTCCTTCGCTATCTATATCAATATTTTCTGCTGTGGGAACTTCCGGTAATCCCGGCATACGCATGATCTCACCTGTGATTGGAATAATAAAACCTGCTCCTGCGGCAATTTCTATCTCTCTTACGGTAACAATAAAATCTTTTGGTCTGCCCAATAAATCAGGATTGTCGGACAGGGATTTTTGTGTTTTGGCAATACAAACTGCCAGTTTATTGAGTCCGAGATTATATATTTTCTGAAGGTCTTTTTTAGCTTTGGGATTATAATCAACATGCTCTGCCCCATAGATTTTTTTGCAGATGGTTTCTATTTTTTTCTCAACAGGCCATTCAAGTTCATATAATAGCTCAAGTTGCGCTGTACAACTATCAGCAATTTTTCCAACCGTTTCTGCAAGTTCAATGGCCCCGGATCCGCCTGCACTCCATACATCGGAAACGATAGCCGGAACGCCAAGCTCTTTGCATCGGCTTTTTATAATATGAAGTTCCTCTTCGGTATCTGTGGCAAACCTGTTGATGGCAACTGCAGGGCAGATGTTAAAAAGCTTCATATTTTCAATATGTTTTTCGAGGTTGGGAAGGCCTTTTTTCAGCGCTTCGGGATTGGCTTCTTTCAATGTTTTCAGCTCTGCTCCTCCATGATATTTAAGTGCCCTTACAGTAGCAACCAGCACAACTGCATCAGGGCGCAGACCCGAATAACGGCATTTGATGTCAATAAATTTTTCGGCCCCAAGGTCAAATCCAAAGCCAGCCTCTGTTACAACATAATCTGATAATGAAAGTCCCATGCGTGTGGCTATCACCGAATTGGTTCCCTGCGCAATATTGGCAAAAGGGCCACCGTGAATTATTGCCGGTGTATTCTCAATAGTTTGTACCAGATTGGGCATTATGGCATCCTTCAGCAGGGCGGCCATAGCGCCGTTGGCTTTCAGGTCGCGCGCAAAAACAGGTTTCTTATCATAGGTAAAGCCTATAAAAATATTTCCCATTTTTTCTTTACAGTGTTGCAAATTGTCCGATAAACAAAGTATCGCCATAATTTCTGAAGCCGCAGTGATATCAACTCCTGTTTCCCGTGGCACTCCTGACATAGTTCCTCCCAATCCGACGATGATTTTACGAAGCGAGCGGTCATTCATATCCATCACCCGTTTCCACGAAATGGTTCGGGGGTCGAGGCCTATATTATTTTTTTTATTTTGAATATTATTGTCAATGATAGCAGAGAGCAGGTTGTGAGCTTTTTCTATAGCGGCAAAGTCGCCGGTAAAATGAAGGTTGATATCTTCCATTGGAAGTACTTGTGAGTATCCTCCGCCGGCAGCGCCGCCCTTGACGCCAAATACAGGCCCCATGGAAGGCTCGCGAAGAACCACAGTCGTTTGTCGGCCTATACGGTTCAATCCTTGCGCGAGGCCTATGGATATAGTTGTTTTTCCTTCTCCGGCAGGAGTAGGTGAAATAGCTGAAACCAGGATAAGTTTATGGCGTTTTATTTTATCTTCATCAATAAGTCTTAAGGGAAGTTTTGTTTTATATTTCCCGAAATATTGCAGGTCATCTTCTGCAACATCAAGTTTTGCAGCAATATCTCTTATGTGAAGCATCTTCGCTTCGCGGGCTATTTCAATGTCTGTTTTCATAATTATGTTTCTTATTTATAAGTTTGATTTTTGAAAATATCTTCGGGGATTAAGACGTTGTTTGAAAAATTATCACAATATCATTCCTGCTCCAACAGTTTCATTAGTACTTTCATCAATCAGTATAAAACTTCCTGTAGCGCGGTTAATTTTATATTTGTCGATAAACAAAGACTGAGTTGTACTTATTGACACGCGGGCCACGTCGTTCATGCCTATTTCTTCCAAACCTTCTAAACGATGTAGGGTATTTATGTCCACTTTATACCTGATTTCTTTAATGATACATCGGGCTTCGCGGGTTGTGTGTCTTATGGCGTATTTTTTACCAGGGGCCAATTTATTTTCATTAAACCAGCAAAGCATAGCTTCAAAATTTCTGGCCACAGTTGGAACATTGTTCTGACGAACTATCATGTCGCCCCGGCTCACATCCACATCTTCGGCAAGGCACATGCTTATTGACATGGGAGCAAAAGCATCTGTTACCGGGCCTTCATAAGTCTCAATTGATTTTATTTGTGTGTGAATTTTTGATGGCAGTATCATCACTTTGTCTCCAGGCTTAAAAATACCGCTGACTACTTTGCCGGCATAAGCGCGATAATCATGATATTCCTGGTTGTTAGGCCTGATAATATATTGAACAGGAAAACGGCAGTCAATAAGGTTTTCATCGCTGCTGATGTGGATAGTTTCGAGAAGATATAAAAGCGGACTGTTTTTATACCAGGGCATTTTATCCGAACCGTTTACCACATTATCTCCATGCAAAGCGCATATTGGAATAAAGTTAACATCCTGAACTTCAAGTTTTGAGGCAAAACTTTTATAGTCATCTTTTATTTCTTCAAAAACATCTTCACTGTAATCAACAAGGTCCATTTTGTTTATACAAACTACAAGATGAGGAATTTTCAACAGTGAGGCGATGAAAGAATGCCTTTTAGTTTGCTCTATAACGCCTTTGCGGGCATCAATGAGTATGAGTGCCAGGTTGGCATTAGAGGCTCCGGTTATCATGTTTCTTGTGTACTGCAAATGTCCCGGGGTGTCGGTTATGATAAATTTTCGCTTTGGAGTTGCAAAATAGCGGTAGGCAACATCAATGGTGATACCCTGTTCGCGTTCGGCACGCAGGCCGTCGGTGAGCAGTGCAAGGTTTAGTTGCGCTTCACCGCGTCTTTCGCTGGCCTTGCTGATGGCATCCAACTGGTCCTGGAATATGGATTTGGAGTCATACAACAAACGCCCAATCAGGGTACTTTTGCCATCATCAACACTTCCCACTGCGGCGAAGCGTAAAAGTTCCATATTCATATATCCGTCTGTTTTTTTTGCTACCATCTTGCTAACGCATTAAAAATATCCTTCTTTTTTGCGGTCTTCCATAGCCGTTTCAGAACGTTTGTCGTCAATGCGGCTTCCCCTTTCGGTTTCATGTGTGGCTGCCACTTCCTGAATAATCTCATACACGTTGATGGCTGTTGAAAGTGTTCCCCCTGTACAGGTCATATCACCAATAGTACGGAAACGCACATGCATCCGTTCCACTTTTTCTGTGTCCTTAAGTTTTACAAAATCAGAAAAAGCATAGATGACTCCATCACGTATAAAACAATCTCGGTCATGGGAGAAATATAATGAAGGCATTTCGATATTTTCCTTTAAAATATATTGCCATATATCCATCTCTGTCCAGTTGCTCAAGGGGAAAACCCTGAAATGTTCGCCTTGTTTTTTTCTTCCGTTGAAAATATTCCAAAGTTCGGGGCGCTGGTTTTTAGGGTCCCATTGTCCGAAGTCATCCCTATGAGAAAAGAAGCGTTCTTTAGCACGTGATTTTTCCTCATCCCTGCGGGCGCCACCCATAGCGGCATCAATTTTATTTTTTTCAATAGCGTCAAGGAGGGTGATGGTTTGCAAAACATTCCGGCTGGCATAAAACCCGGTTTCTTCCACAGCACGCCCCTCATCAATAGTTTCCTGTACATAAGCCACTATAAGACGTACCCCCGTTTTTTTTATTAAATTGTCACGGTATTTAATGGTTTCCGGAAAGTTGTGCCCCGTGTCAATATGCAATAACGGGAAAGGTATTTGTGCAGGCCAGAATGCTTTACGGGCAAGATGAAACATAACAATGGAATCTTTGCCTCCTGAGAATAAAAGTACAGGGTTCTGAAACTGCGCGGCAACTTCGCGAATAACATAAATGGATTCAGCTTCCAGAAGTTCTATATGATTAAGCTGGTTTGATGGCATTAGTTATATAATTAAAAGTTGAACCTTTTCGGTAAGAAAGCTGATGGATTGCTGAAGTTCCCATTGCCCGCTGTTTATCTCAATATCCGGCTGAATCGGAGGCTCATACAATGAATGGATACCGGTAAAATCCTTGATGGAACCTTTGCGGGCTTGTTGATACATTCCTTTGACATCACGTTGTTCGCAAACATCCAGGCTACAATTTACATACACAAGGATAAATTTTTCATGGCTTATGATTTCTTCTGCCATAAAGCGCATAGATTCCAAAGGTGTAATAAAACTACAGATGACAAAAGTTTGCTGTGCAATAAAAAGTTTTGCTATTTCGGAGGCACGCCGGATATTTTCCATACGGTCATTATCAGAGTATCCGAGGTCTTTGTTTATCCCTTTGCGGAGAATATCGCCATCAAAATTCACACAGGGCAAACCTTTTTGTTTGAAAAATGTTTGCAACGCATTGGCAAGAGTAGTTTTTCCCGCTCCTGACAAGCCTGTAAACCAGATAACTTTAGGTTTATAAGCATGGCCATCCACAGGACTTGTTATTAAATCACATCTTTCTGAAAATGCCGGCATGTATTTTGATATGTTGTGTCTGAAAAAAAACATTCAAAAATACTATTTTTTGTTTTTGTAAGTTTTGTTTAATTGACTGTTTAAAATTTAAAATGAAAAAAATACCTGGTACTTTTATTGTTTTTATTGTATTAATGGGTTTTATGGCATGCAAAAACACCAAACAAAGTTTACAGACTTCAGAAGATAGTAAAGAAATAACACCCAAAACCATAATGACAGCAAGGCCATTAGTGATAATTTATAAAACAAAAAATGATTATTATGAGAAGGTTCCGGTAACTTTGTCAGCAGATAAAGAAAGCATTGTGTCATATCCCGATATTATGGATGTGTTTTATCAGGGAGAACTTGCTTACCCAACACACCTGCTGAATGGTTATTTGCTCGATAACCGAGGCATTAACGAAAAATCTGTTTTTACAAAATATACTTATGAGGAGTATAGCCGTTTAGAAAAAACTCCTTCGCCGGAAACATTGTTGGGTATGATTGAGGATGACGACCCTTTCGTTGAAATGTATCGTATTGATTGTGTAAGGGATACAGCATATATTAATAAAATTATTTCAGAAGGATTTGTAGGGAAAAGCCAAAAACTAAAATAAAAAAAACAAAATAAACAAATCAATAAGTAATTAATATTGTATTTTTGTAAAACAAAAAATTTATACCATGAAAAAATTATTATATGTTAGTGTGCTGTTATCATTTATCAGTTATGGCACCATTAATGCGCAGAAAAAACCTGTCGTTAAATTTGAAAAACTGGAGCATGATTTCGGAAAAATTAAAGAAGAGGGTGGCAATGTAAAATACCGTTTTATTTTTACTAATCAGGGTGATGACACTCTCAAACTACTCAGCGTAAAACCCGGATGTGGATGCACCCCTGTTGACTGGACCAAAACCGGAGTAATGCCAAAAAAATCAGGGTACATTGATGTAGAATATAATCCTAAAGGCCGCCCCGGAGTTTTTAATAAGGGTGTCGCTGTAACAACAAACGACCCCACAATGCCCAGCCTAAGCCTGACCGTTAAAGGGGAAGTGCTTCCCAAAGAGAAAACAATAGCCGACCTGTATCCTGTTGTGATGGGAAATCTCAGACTTGTTAACTCAAACATCAACCTCGGCAATGTTAATAATACTGAAGTTAGAACTGACACACTGAAATTATATAATGAGTGGAACAAGCCTATGAATATCGGATTTGGCGCCTTACCGGTTTATATGCAGGCAAAGGCAATACCCGAAGTGTTAAAACCTAAGCAAAAAGGTATAATTTTAGTTACTTATGATGTTACCAAACGTAACGAGTTTGGATATGTTTTCGACCAGCTTTTAATATCTACAAATGACAGTTTACAGGCGGAAAAAAGATTGCATGTGAGCCTGAATATTAATGAAGACTTTTCAAAACTTACTCCAGCGGAACTTGCCGATGCCCCAATCATGAAGTTTGAGAATACCACTTACAATTTTGATAAGGCCAAACAGGGTGAGAAAGTTGAGTGCACCTTTGTTTTCAAAAATGAAGGAGTGAACGACCTTATTATTCGCAAGGTAAAGGCCAGTTGCGGATGTACAGCCACGAATCCGGAAAAAACCATATTAAAAAAAGGCGAGTCAAGTAAAATCACTGCAACTTTCAATACGGCAGGAAGAACAGGGAAACAATACAAAACCGTTACTGTTATTAGCAACGATCCGGTAAATTCAACAGTTTCCCTGACACTGGAAGGGACGGTAGAAGCCCCTGCAAGCGGAGAAACTCCTCAGAAATAATTAATAAACAAATTGAAAAAAGCCACTTCATACGAAACGGCTTTTTTTTATTAATAAGTAAATAAAGCTATAGAATAGCTTACCCGTTCATGAACAACAAAAACTCTTCGTTTGTTTGTGTGAATTTCATTTTGTCTTTTAAAAATTCCATGGCTTCCACAGGATTCATGTCGGCAAGGTGGTTGCGTAACACCCAAATACGTTGCAGTACATCTTTTTCCAGAAGCAGATCATCGCGGCGTGTACTGGAGGCGACAATATCTATGGAGGGGAAAATACGTTTATTTGATAATTTGCGCTCAAGTTGTAATTCCATATTTCCAGTTCCTTTGAATTCTTCAAAAATAACTTCATCCATTTTGGAGCCGGTTTCTGTAAGGGCTGTAGCGATAATAGTTAACGAGCCTCCGTTTTCAATCTGGCGGGCAGCGCCAAAAAATTTCTTGGGTTTTTGAAGTGCGCTGGCTTCCACACCCCCTGAAAGCACTTTCCCCGATGCCGGGGCAACGGTATTGTAGGCTCTGGCAAGGCGGGTGATGGAGTCAAGAAGTATCATCACATCATGGCCACATTCCACCAGGCGTTTGGCTTTTTCCAAGACGATGTTGGCAATCTTCACGTGTTTATCTGCTGGTTCATCAAAAGTGGATGCGACAACTTCAGCTTTCACACTGCGTTGCATATCGGTAACTTCTTCGGGGCGTTCATCAACAAGCAGGATGATAAGATATACTTCAGGATGATTATAAGCAACTGCATTGGCAATTTCTTTTAAAATCATTGTTTTCCCTGTTTTTGGTTGAGCTACTATGAGGCCTCGCTGACCTTTGCCGATGGGAGTAAACATATCAATAATGCGGGATGTGATAGTCATCTGAGGGTGTCCGGTGAGATTTAACTTTTGTTCGGGGAACAGTGGTGTCAGGTGGTCAAAATTTACCCTGTCGCGGACTACTTCGGGGCTTCGACCATTGATATGTTCAACTTTAATCAGCGGAAAATATTTTTCACCTTCCTTGGGAGGGCGTATCCTGCCTTTCACAGTGTCGCCGGTTTTCAAGCCGAATAATTTAATTTGTGATTGAGAAACATAAATGTCATCAGGAGAGTTCAGGTAATTATAATCCGATGACCTGAGAAACCCATAGCCGTCAGGCATTATTTCAAGGACTCCTTCGCTGGAAACAATACCTTCAAAATCGAAAGCGTATTCTACTGGTTTTTCCCGTTGTTGTTGGTTGCGTTTTTGAAAGTCGCGTTGCTGACGTTCCTGCTCAGCAGGTTTGCTTTCACCGTTTTCATTGAGGGAAACGGGAGGGATGACTGCACTATCAGGAACAACTTCGGGAGATGTTTCTAAAGGGGCTATATCTTTTTCAGCCGAAGCAGGAGATTCTTCCACGGCTATTGGTTCTACTGGCGTTTCGGGTTCAGAAGTAACTGAATGCGCTGCCAAATCATCATCATCGGGGGAAGGAAGAATAAAGTCGAACTTTCTGGCTTCTTCCTCAAATAGTTCTTTATTGTAACCATGGTTAATAGATGCTGGTGTTTCTTGTATTCTGTCAGTTGTCGGCTCTGTTAAAACAGGAGCTTTTTCTTTGGGTTCAATGTTAATTTCTGTTTTTATTTCTTCAGCATCCGGATAAGGTTTTGTTTCCCCTGAGCCATTATTTTTACTCACTTGTACCGGGTTGTAGTTCCCATTCACCTGAGCTTTGAGTTCGGGATTTTCAATGCGTGTTCGGCGTTGTGCAACCCTGCGGCGGCTTTTTCCGTTCTTTTCAAATTTTTTTTCAGCAGGTTTCTGCTCTTCGGGTTTGAAGGCCTGAATGTCAAGGATTTTTAATATCAGGTCTTTTTTTCGTAAATCTTCGTAATCGGGCACATTAAGCTTTTCGGCAATTTCCTGCAATTCGGGCAGTGCCATGGCATTCAGGTCAAGGATGTTGTACATAAAAAATTATATGTTAAAATTAATTCGTGTTATGATTATAACAATTTTGAAAAAACAAGTTTATACGAATTGTTTCAGTTACGGAGTGTATATGAAACAGAATGTCTTTCAGGAAAATTCAATGCAAATATACGTTTTTTATTCTAAACAAGAAATTTTTTGTTTTTTTTATTTTATCGTTGATATTTAATCATAAGTCATTTATCATTATTTATTCAGAAGTTTGGGATATTATAAAATTGTGCCTTTACTTGTTAACCATTTTAACGTCGAGAGCATCACGCAGTGCGTTACCAGTAATCATAAAAGCAAGTACGGTGAGCATTATAGCTACACCCGGAATGATGGCCAGGTAAGCAGAGTCAAGTATCACATATCCGAAGTGCTCTTTAATCATACCGCCCCATGAAGGCATGGGAGGTTGCACTCCGATTCCCAGAAAACTTAATCCGGCCTCAATAAGTATTGCTGAGGCAAAATTTGCTGCCGAGATAACAATTACCGGCGCCATCACATTGGGAAGTATATGCCTGAAGATAATGCGTGTATTGCTGAAGCCAAGTGCTACGCCGGCTTCCACAAATTCTTTTTCGCGTATGCTTAAAATCTGACCGCGTACGACACGGGCTACTTCAACCCACATGGTTAGTCCAACAGCCACAAATATCTGCCAGAATCCTTTGCCAAGAACAAACGTAACGGCTATAACCAGCAACAGTGTGGGAATAGACCATATTACATTGATAATCCACATGACCACATTATCAACCCATCCTCTGAAATACCCTGCCAAAGAGCCAAGAAAAATACCTATGAGAAGCGAAATAAAAACAGAAATAAAACCTACAGATAAACTTACCCTTGAACCAACAATAATCTGACTAAGGACATCCCTTCCAAAACGGTCGGTTCCCAAATAAAATTTTTTACTTACAATAAGTTTATCGACAATTTCTGTTTGAAGTGTGGATATATCCGCTGTTTTCAAATTCCCGTCAATATCCGTGAAATGTAATTTATTATTTTGAACTGCAATTGTTTGTTTCTCTGCAGGCAGGGCATAAACCACGTCTGCCAGATGGTATGCCGTGATTTCGCCTTTTTCGTTTGGTACTCCAGTATATCCTTCAACTATGATACTGTCATTTCTGAAAAAATAGGTATTTATCGGAATGTAAGTATATCTGTTTTTTTTGCCGAAAAGCATTTTTTTAATAAACCAGCTTTGTTGAACGGGCTCATTTTTATGCACTTTCAGCATCTGAACCTTAAACCCTGGTTTTTTTGTCATAAGTTCAAGAAACTGCTGGTTGGCAAAAGGTGTTGAATCGGGAGTAATAAGATAAGCCAGTATTGAAATTACCATAAGCAATACAATGAATACCATGGCAACCATAGCAATGAGGTTTCCTGATAGTTTACGTAGGGCAAGTTTTGACAAGGACCCCGAAGCGGTGTATTGCTTCTTTCTAAACATGTATAAAGCTTGATTTCTGCAAAAATAGAATTATAAAATGAATTAACTTATAAATTTCGCCTGCAAAAATTTTTTTACTTTTACTTAAAAAACCGTATGGAAGATTATTGCTTTTACAAAAACTTTAAAATACATTATACCGTAAAAGGACAAGGAAATACTGTGGTGTTGCTGCACGGTTTTACCGAATCATTAAATATCTGGGATGATTTTTCCGAACGCCTTTCGATTTCAAATAAAATTGTATGTATTGATTTGCCCGGGCATGGAAAAAGTGAGTGCATAGCCCCTGTGCATACTATGGAACTAATGGCCGATTGTGTAAAAAAAGTACTTGACACTTTACAGGTAAATAAATGTTTCATGATTGGACACTCTATGGGCGGATATGTTTCGCTGGCTTATGCCGGGAGTTGGGGACACATGCTAAAAGGGCTGGGGTTGTTTCATTCGCACGCCTTTGCCGACAGCCCGGAGACTATCAAGAATCGTATGCGTACCAATAATTATATTAAATCCAATCATTTTAATTTTCTATGTGAATTTATTTCTTCGTTGGTAGCTCCTGAAAATCAGAAAAAATATTCTGAAGAAATTAAAAAACTTATTGAAACATCAAAACAAATGTCGGCAGAAGCCGTAATAGCAGCAAATAGCGGGATGGCTGAAAGAAATGACTGCACTCATATTCTGAAAGGGGCGGCTTTTCCTGTACTCTTCATTGCGGGGAAAAAGGATACCCGTGTTCCGTTTGAAAAAGTTCTGGAGCAAATAGCTATGCCTGAAAATTGCACTGCATTATTGCTTGGCGGGGTAGCCCATATGGGATATTTTGAGGCGAAGGAAGAAACATTTGATGCGATAAAAACATTTGTTGAAAGAAGCATTTAAAAGGTTACATTTGATCTAATTATTGTATTTATTGATAAACATTCATAAGCTATGAAAACAGCAGTAAGATTAATATTAATGGTTATGGTTGTTTTGTTTTTTGCACATTGTGCATCAAACGAAACTGCCAATTCTGATACGGTGAAACAATCTGAAATTTATCAGTCATATTCTGTTACCTATAACTCGGGAGAAAAGGAATTGACAGCGACAGCTTCATTCCGTTTCGGAGGTGCAAACGGAACCACTCTCTTGCTGGTGAAACCAAGTAAAGTAATATTTGAAAACGAAGAAATGCCAAATGAACAAAACATTTTTTCGGGGACATTTTATGAAATTAATAAGCAAACTACAGTACAACCGGAATATACTTACACTTTCACAGATTGTGAAGAAAAACCATATACTAACAATGCTTTGATGATACCTGTTGAAATAAGTAAATGCCCTGAAACAACAGATAAAAGCGAAGGGCTTACAATAGAATGGTCTTATCCCTTACAAAATGGTGAAAGTATCCACTTATTTATTGAGGACAAAAACAATGGCTCGGCAACAGTTTGTACGAATGTTTTTGGCGCCACAAGCATTTCCCTGAATCCTGAGGATTTGAAAAAACTTAAACCCGGAGAGGTGAGTGTGTATCTGGAGAGAGAAAACAGTACTTCACTCAAAAATGCAACGCACCTCGGAGGCAATATGTTCGTTAAATATATTTCTAAAAAAGCTGGGTTAAAACTTACCGGACCGGAATATATTCCCGAGGGGCAAAGTGATACTGCGGCGGAAAAATAATGCATCTGATTTTTTGTTATCTTATTGTAAAAATGTAACATTTTTCATAATGCATGGTCATAAGTTTGCTTTTTGATTCAGTAAATATTTTTTATACACTCCATAAATTATTAATGTATAAATTTGCTGAGCAAAAAATTGTAAATTAATTATAACCTAAAAAGACAACAATGAAGAAGTTATTTATTGCTTTAACGATTTGCATGAGTCTGCTTACCCGGACTATTGCAACAAATCCACCCGATGAAGGCATGTGGTTGCCTTTGCTTATTGAGCGCCTTAATTATGTTGATATGCAGAAAATGGGTCTGCATCTTACTGCCGAAGAATTATACAATGTAAATAATGCTTCGCTTAAGGATGCTATTGTAGGGCTTGGCAATGCCGACTATCCTACATCACATTTTTGTACTGCCGAAGTGGTTTCCGGACAGGGGCTTCTTCTTACCAATCACCACTGCGGATTTGATGCCATTCAGGACCAAAGCTCCATTGAGAATGATTACCTGACCAATGGTTTTTGGGCTTTTAAGAAAAATGAAGAATTGAAATGCGAAGGTGTTACAGCTTCTTTTCTGGTACGCATGGAAGATATTACTTCAAAAGTTATGGCTGAATTGCGTGACAACATGACTGAGGGTGAGCGGGAAGCAGCTATAAAAAAAGTTAGCGACAACCTCGAAAAAGAAGCTTCGGAAAAAGGCAAGTATGTTGTGGATATAAAAAGTTTCTTTGATAACAACGAGTTCTACATGTTTGTTTATATTATTTATAAAGATGTGCGCCTTGTCGGGGCCCCGCCATCAGCAATAGGGAAGTTTGGGGGAGATACGGACAACTGGATGTGGCCGCGGCACACCGGAGATTTTTCGCTGCTGAGAGTTTATTCTGCTCCCGATGGCACACCTGCCGAGTATTCTGAAAAAAACATTCCGCTGAAACCCAAACATTTTCTGCCTGTTTCTTTAAAAGGAGTTAAACAAAATGATTTTGCCATGATCTGGGGCTATCCGGGGACTACCAACCGTTACCTGACATCTTATGGAATCCAGCTGGCATTGGAACAATCAAATCCCATCACTGTGGATGTACGCACCAAAAAGCTCAGCCTGATGAAAGAAGATATGGATGGCGACCCCAAAGTGAAATTACAATATGCATCAAAATACGCACAATCGGCCAACTATTGGAAGTACTTTATAGGACAGACCAAAGGGCTGAAACGCCTGAAAGTATATGATAAAAAACAAATGATAGAAAAGGATTTTACCCAGTGGGTTGTTTCTGATAATGGCCGTAAGGTTAAATATGGAGAAGCTTTACAGTTGATAGCCGAAGGTTATGATGAATTGAAAAAATATAATATCAGTATGAAATATCTGGAAGAATCGGTATTTCAGGGACCAGAATTCATTTATTTCTCTTTCGGGGCATTCCAATTATACATGAGGCTTAAGACAAAAGAAGAAACAAAAGACAAAAAAGCAAAAGCGATGTACGATCCGGATATTAAAACACTTGCTGATGCTTTTAAGCCGGAAGTGGAAAAGTATTTTAAGAATTATAACCAACCAACCGATAAAAAACTTTTTGCTGCCTTACTGAAGATGTATTATGACAATGTCCCGAAAGATCAGTGGCCGGATGTGTTTACTAACGAAGCTGAGAAGAAATTCAAAGGAGATTTTAACAAATGGGCCGATGAAGTTTACAGCAAATCAATTTTTGTTGACAGAAACAGGCTTATGGCATTTCTTGACAATCCCACATACAAGGTGATTGTTAACGACCCCGGGTTTAAAATTACTTTATCCATGGTAACTACCATCCAAAAATTATATGGCGTTATGGGTGATATTGAAAAGAAAATTAATAAAGGAAGCCGCCTGTTTATAGCCGGATTGCGCGAGATGAATGCAGGGAAAGTATATTACCCTGATGCCAACTCAACTATGCGTATGACTTACGGAAAAATTCTTGATTATGATGCTGCTGATGCAGTACATTATAATTATATTACTACGCTTGAAGGGGTGATGGAAAAAGAAGACCCCTCGAATGATGAGTTTATTGTGCCTGCAAAACTGAAACAATTATATGAAGCAAAGGATTATGGCCGCTATGGTAAGAACGGCGAAATGCCCGTGTGTTTCATCGCTAACCTGGATATCACAGGCGGCAACTCGGGCAGTCCGGTTATAAACGGCGACGGGCAACTGGTTGGAATTGCTTTCGATGGCAACTGGGAAGCCATGAGCGGAGATATTTTCTATGAGCCGGAACTGCAACGAACTATTTGTGTGGATATCCGCTATGTGCTATTTGTCATGGACAAATATGCCGGGGCCAAGAACCTTGTGGATGAGATGACGATAGTGCAGTAAATTATTAATGGTCTTATAAAAAGCAGGTATTGTTTTAATTGATACCTGCTTTTTTATATGTAAAAATGCTAACTGTCAGTGTCGGGGTGACCGCGCAATAGCTTGTGCAAAGGCAGACACCCCGACACTAATAGCAAAAGTCGGGGCGCGACTTGAAGTCGTACTCCGACTATGTAATAAACGATTTTAAAATTTATTTTACCGATTCCACCACAGCTTTGAAAGCTTCGGGGTGGTTCATAGCCAAGTCGGCCAGGGTTTTGCGGTTTAGGGTGATGTTGTTTTTGTGGAGTTTCCCCATGAATTCCGAATAACTCATGTCGTACGCGCGAACTCCTGCATTGATGCGGCTTATCCACAGGCTGCGGAAGTCGCGTTTTTTGTTTCTCCTGTCGCGGTATGCATACACCATCCCTTTTTCGTAGGCGTTTTTAGCTACCGTCCAAACATTTTTCCTGCGGCCGAACTGCCCTTTAACACGGCTGAGGATTTTTTTTCTTTTTTGTCTTGATGCTACTGCATTAACTGATCGTGGCATAGTTTTGATTATTTTGCTTCAGCGTACCCCTTATAGGAATCTTGCATGCTGAAGGCAAGTTAATAATTAATTTGATTTAGCAGGCAAGCATTTGTTTCACCCTTTTTTCGTCTGCCTTATCTACCGTGGCAGAATAAGTCAGGTTTCTTTTCCTTTTGGTTGATTTTTTTGTAAGGATGTGGCTTTTGTATGCATGCTTCCTTTTAATTTTACCGGTTCCCGTAAAATCCAACCTCTTCTTGGCTCCGGATATTGACTTCATTTTTGGCATGATATGTTGTTTTTTGGTTTTTTTATTTTTTTGGAGAGAGTATCATTATCATTCGTTTCCCTTCCAGCTTTGGAAGTTGTTCTGGTTTTCCGTAGTCGGCCAGCTCATTGGCAAATTTCAGCAAAATAATTTCTCCCTGCTCTTTATACACGATTGAACGCCCTCTGAAAAATACGTCCACTTTAACTTTACAACCATCCTGTAGAAATTTGATGGCATGTTTCAATTTGAAATTAAAATCATGGTCATCGGTATTTGGCCCCAGGCGAATTTCTTTAATAACAACTTTTGCCGCCTTGGCTTTCATTTCTTTCTGTTTGCGCTTTTGCTCGTAGAGGAATTTTTTATAATCAATCACCTTGCATACAGGTGGGTTGGCGTTTGGTGAGATTTCCACAAGGTCCAGGCCTTCTTCTTCTGCAATGGCTATGGCCTCTTTTATAGAGTAGATGCCCATTTTTATGTTCTCACCTACCACACGCACCACTGGCGCTGTGATTCTGTAATTAATTTTGTGCAGTTCTTCTTTTTTAACCATTCCTCTGCGCGGGTAGTTGTTAAAATTTGTAGCTATAACGTGTCCTCCATTTTTGTTAATACTTTATTTAATTATTCAGTCATTCTGTTAATTTCATCGTTAATCATGGCGGCAAAAGCTTCAATTGTATAGGTACCCATATCTCCATGGCCTTGTTTTCTGACGGAAACAGTATTGTCTGATTCTTCCTTTTCTCCAACAATAAGCATATATGGGATACGTTCCAGTTCTGCGTCTCTGATTTTTTTGCCTGCCTTTTCGCTTCTATTGTCAATTTTGCAGCGAATTTCGTAATTATTTAGTAATTCTAATACTTTTTTTGCATAAATTTCATACTTTTCGCTTATAGGAATTATAGTAAGTTGTTCAGGGGCAAGCCATAGGGGAAATTTCCCTGCGCAATGTTCTATCAGCACGGCTACAAAACGCTCCATTGAACCAAAAGGCGCACGATGTATCATGACGGGGCGGTGTTTCTGGTTGTCGCTGCCAATGTATTCCATATCGAAGCGTTCAGGGAGGTTATAGTCCACCTGAATAGTCCCCAGTTGCCATTTACGTCCAATGGCATCGCGAACCATAAAATCAAGCTTGGGACCGTAGAATGCCGCTTCGCCAATTTCAATGACTGCATCAATATTGTTTTCTTTTGTTACTTCCAGGATGGCTTGTTCGGCTTTTTCCCAGTTTTCGTCTGTGCCTATGTATTTTTCTTTATTATTGGGGTCGCGCAGGGATACCTGGGCTGTAAATTCCTTAAAATCCAGGGCTTTAAAAATCTTCATCACAATGTTAATGACACCGACAAACTCTGCCTTAACCTGGTCGGGAGTGCAGAAAATATGAGCGTCATCCTGAGTAAATCCTCTTACACGTGTCAGTCCGTGCAGCTCTCCGCTTTGTTCGTAGCGGTAAACTGTACCAAATTCGGCCATGCGTAAGGGAAGGTCTTTGTAGGAGCGGGGTTTACTTTTATAGATTTCGCAGTGGTGTGGGCAGTTCATGGGTTTTAACATAAACTGTTCGCCTTCAATAGGTGTAGAGATAGGGCGGAAAGAGTCTTCTCCGTATTTCTGAAAGTGTCCGGAGGTTTTATACAGGTTTACGTCGCCGATGTGAGGTGTCATTACTTGTACGTATCCGGCTTTACGCTGTACTTTTTTCAGGAAGGCTTCAAGACGTTCGCGCAAAGCTGTGCCTTTAGGTAACCACAGAGGTAAGCCCAGGCCTACATTCGGTGAGAAGGTAAATAATTCCAGTTCTTTGCCCAGCCTTCGGTGGTCGCGTTTTTTTGCTTCTTCAAGCAGGAGCAGATAATCTTGCAGGTCTTTCTGTTTGGGGAATGTGATGCCGTAAACACGTGTCAGTTGTTTGCGTTTTATATCGCCCCGCCAATATGCACCGGCAACGCTCATAATTTTTACCGCTTTGATAAATCCGGTATGGGGTAGGTGGGGCCCCCGGCAGAGGTCGGTAAAACTACCGCTTTCGTAAAAAGTTATCTGCCCGTCTTCCAACTCATTGATAAGCTCAAGTTTATATTCATCACCCTTTTTGGTAAAAAAATCAATAGCTTCTTTTTTTGATACTTCTTTGCGTATCATTTTCTGTTCCTGCCTGGCAAGCTCAATGATTTTATCTTCAATGGCTTTAAAGTCTGAGTCGGTAATCACTCGGTTGCCCAGATCAATATCATAATAAAATCCATTTTCAATATCCGGTCCAATGCCGAATTTTGTTCCTGGAAATAAAGCTTCAATGGCTTCAGCCATGATATGAGCTGATGAATGCCAGAAAGCTGCTTTGCCTTCGGTATCGTTCCATGTGAGCAATTTTACGGAGGCGTCTGTGTTTATTGGCCTTGTGGCATCCCACACCTCATCATTCACTTTTGCTGCCAGCACATTACGCGCCAGTCCCTCGCTGATGCTTAGGGCAATATCAATCCCTGTAACACCTTCGGGGTATTGTCTTACAGAATTGTCAGGGAGAGTTATATTTATCATTTCAAAAGCTTAGAAAAAAGAGTTTGCAAAAGTATAAAATATTCTGATATAACAACAAATTTTTTTATATTTACGGATACAAATTTGGATAATAATCACATGATAATAAGTAAATATTTAACTACTAAAGTAAAAGAATATTTATTCTTAAAAGTCTTGAAAAGATAAGCATAATCAAAAGTATTACATAATATTATATGTTTTTTTTAAAAATATAAATAAGTCAATGCTTTGTTTTTTGAAAAATATTTCTATTTTTATAGCATTAAATGAAATGTAGCAATCATAAAAATCTAAAAAACATGAAAAAATTTACTTTTTTAGTTGTATTAATTTTCTGTTTTGGCATAGGCCATGTATTTTCACAAACAGGGTTTCAGAAGTTGTATAAAATAACGGGCTCTTTACCAATAACTATGGCTATTTGCTGGAGTGCGCAGCAAACCACTGACGGTGGGTACATCATGGCAGGGTTTCAGAATTCAGGGATACCGATGCGTGCTGATGTCATTAAAACAACTTCAACAGGTGCGATTGACTGGAAATATAGCTATGGTTTGCAAAGTTTTATCCCAGGAATTGAAGATTTTACTAAAATAACTACTCCTTTTTGTATAAGGCAAACTTCCGATGGCGGTTACATTATCACAGGTCAGCAAGATGGGAAATGTTTCCTGATGAAAATAACTTCAAACGGGCAGACTATTTCCTGGACAAAACAATATGCAGATAAAGCTTGTGGTAACATGGTAAAACAAACTTCCGATGGCGGATATATTGTTGTTGGATACAGAAATGATGATACAAAAAGCGATTCAACAAGCATTTACTTACTAAAGACAGCTTCAAACGGCAACATTTCATGGGATAAAATGTTTAAAATAAGTTCTGTAGATGACGATATGGGCAACTCTGTAGTTGAAGTCAGTGATGGCTTTATACTTGCCGGATATACTACTGAAATTTTTGGCACGGATACCACTTTGGATATGGTGCTTTTAAAAACAAATACCAGCGGCACTCATCAATGGACAACTACTTTTGGTGATAATTCATACTCAGAAGTTGGTAATGATATTAAATTGCATAGCGACGGAAGCAGTTTATTAATCACAGGATATACTGACAGAACTGTTTCCGGCATTGATGGCAGTGATTTGTTTATCATGAAAACTAATTCATCCGGTACTCCCTCGTGGACATCTGCCTATAATTTAGCAACAGAAGATATTGGGCACAGGATAGAACAAACCACCACGGGTTTAGCTGTTATGGGTACCACCATAAGTATTTGGGGTTTAACTTTTCTGGATATGTTTCTTATGCAAACTAATACTACCGGTACTCCGAGCATGGGAGAGGTTTATAGCCAGACGGAACCGGCTCATAATTATATGGCTGATGGTCAAAAAACCGCCGACGGAGGTTTTGTGATGGGGGGCTGGGGCCAAGGGCTTACGTCCATGGATTTTTTACTGTTAAAATCGGATGCAAACGGCATAACAGGTTGTAATGAAAATGCACAGATGCCTGAACAAAGAACATATAGCCCAACCTCTGCATCTGTAACCCCGACAATTACTACACCAAATAGTTCAAGTTCAAAAACAGGTATTCGTGTTGATTTAACTGCCATTGTAGAAGATGTTTGTTCACCTGCCGAGCTCCTGGTTGCTGAAGCAGGCAATAATCAGTCGGTATGCGTTAATCAAAGTATTACTCTTGGTGGCAGTCCCACCGGCAGCGGAGGCAGCGGTTCATATACGTATTCATGGAGCCCATCGACTTATTTAAATAACGCCGGTATTGCAAACCCGACCTGCACACCAACTTCAGCAGGAACTACAACCTATACCATAACGGTAAATGATGGTAGCACCACAGCAACGGATATCGTTACTGTAACTGCCACTGCCAATGTAACTCCCACTTTCACACAGTTAGGGCCTTATTGTGTGGGTGCGACACCGGGAGTATTACCAACAACATCTACCAATGGAATAACAGGTACCTGGAATCCTGCAACAATCAACACAACATCACAGGGAACCACACAATATACTTTTACACCAGACGGTGGACAGTGTGCTTTATCAACAACCATTGATATCAATGTTACTCCAGCATTATCGGCATATATAACAGGCAATGATTCTATATGTATAAAAACTAGCCCCGGGGCTTTAACAGTGGTTGCTTCCGGAGGAGGTGGTTCAGGAACCTATACTTATTTGTGGTATCGGAATGGAGCTTCTATTGGGGTTACTTCCAGTACTTATAATCCGGGTCCGATAACTG
>JALOBU010000030.1 GCA_023228145.1 Bacteroidales bacterium
TTATCGCACTCATATGAAATACATTCAGAAAGCAACAGAAAAAACAACAAAAATACTTGGTTTAAAAAATTGAAAATGAATACCTTAATTATGATGTTAAAAAATATGCAGATAGTATCAACCGCAAATTATTTTTTGATTAAATTTAATAACAAAAGCGTTTCTCGCCTGTAAATCAAATAGTTAATTTCTTTAACAATTTTTTAACCCAAGAAAATTTGCCACATCAAAACAATGTCGTATGTTTGCTACATTAAACATTAAGGTATGACAAACAACAAATTTGAAGAGTTCAATAACGAACAGCAAGCGATATCCTTGTTCGGAAAAATTCTGTCACATCCGGCAAGAATAGCAATAATTCAGTTATTAGCTGAGAAGAATGAAATTCGTACAGGAAACATTTCTGATTTTTTACCCATTAGCCGGCCAACAGTATCCCAACACCTGAAAGACCTGAAGGAAATGGGAATCATACAGGGAACTATTGACGGCTTAAAAATCCATTACTGTCTGGATATGAAAAAACTTGCAGAAATGAAACAAACCTTCAATAATTTTTTTGACAGCACTATAAGTTCATTTATGTGTCAATGCGATTGAAATTTTATAAATAACATTAAAAATACAAAATGAAAAGAATCAAACAAATCCCCTATTATCTGTTATTATTTGCCATGTTTTCTTGCGGCAATTCAAACTCGGATAATGAAAACCGCGGAGAAGGAAAAGAAGACTCCGAAACAGATGGCAAACTGAATACAGAACTACCTCCGGGCGTGACGACTGATGCGCTTGAAAAAGCAAAAAACGACGGTAAAGCTGTTTTTCTTGTTATCACAGGTACTGGTGCAACAGGTGTTGAACAGGCAACAGCAAATGTAAATGATGCCAATTCCAGGTTAAGCAACTCCCTCGTTTATTCTTTGAACAGGGATAAATCTGAAAACAACGAACTGGTCAATAAATTTGGGATATCAACAGTTCCATTGCCATTTATCCTTGTAATTTCGCGCTTGGGTATTCCTGTAGCGGGCGGACAACCTGCCCAGATGACTGCAGAACAGATAATAAAATCAATTCCTTCGCCCAAACAAGACGAAGTTTATATTGCGCTGAACGAAAAAAGGCCCGTTTTTATAATTATATCACAAAAAAAATTTTCAGATAAGGAAGATGCACTTGCAAATTGTAAAAAAGCCAGTGAAAGAAATAATACAAAACCTGCCATAGTGGAAATTGATTTTGATGATCAGGGAGAAAAAGCTTTTTTAGGCCAGATAGGAATCAATTCCATGAATGGTTCAACAATTGTTTCGGTATCAAATGCTGCGGGACAGATAACAGGGACTTTTACGACTAAACCGACTGTAAACCAGCTTAACACGGCAGCAAACAAAGTAATACAAAAAAGTGGCTGCGCTCCTGGTAGTGGATGCACTCCGGGTAGTAAAGGATGCGGTTGATTTCGAAATGATGATTATAATATTTTCTATTACAACTTGAATATGCAATAATCAATAAGTGAAATTAATAAATATAAATAAAATAATCGTTAAACAAAAAAAACAAAAAAATGAAAACATTCAGAATTTCTTCAACACTAATAAGTGCATGTGTTGTTGTTCTTTTTATTGCAGCATCAACTTATGATGGACATGCAAAATCATTTGCTAAATACAACAATAGCAATACAAGTATGCCTGTTCTTTCAGTAAAAGAACAACTGGATAAAGCAAAAAAAGAGGGGAAATCCGTTTTTTTGGTTATTACCGGAACCGGTGCAACTGGTGTAGATAAAGCGCTTACTATTGCAAATGGTGCAAAGGCAAAAGTGCCAAAATCAGTAGTGATACAAATGAACAAAGATGATGCAGCCAACAGCGATTTAGTTACAAAATTTGGAATCGGGTTTGTGCAAGTCCCTTTTATCCTTGTGCTGTCACCAAGGGGTATTGCAGTAGCGGGTTTTCCTGCATTACAAGCTACTGCGGATTTGCTTGTACAGTCTATCCCAAGCCCAAAGAAAGAAGAAGTATTGTTGGCAGTATCTGAAAAAAGGCCTGTATTCATTGTTGTATCAAAAAAAGGATTGACAGATAAAACTACGGTGCTGGCAAATTGTAAGGCAACAAGTACCAAGATGCCCAATAAACCAAGTGTTGTAGAATTTGATTTTAACGATAGCAAAGAAACCGATTTTCTAAAACAGATAGGAGTTACCGCTATTAATGATAAGACTATTACCGTTGTTGCAAATGCATCGGGACAGATCACAGATAAATATGAAGGCATTGTACTTGAAACAGCACTTACATCATCTGCAAATAAAGTTATTAAAACCGGGGGATGTGCTCCCGGGGCATGTGGTGGTAAAAGTAGTTGCGGGCCTGTAAAATAATCAAAAAACTACATATTATGAATATTCGAAAGCTCGTTTGGCTTGAGTTCAAACAACACAAGTCGCAGTTGATTTCCGGCTTGCTTGCAATTGTACTCGGCATTGCTGTTATTGTGGGTATCAGGTCTATCTCCGTTGTATCTGAGAAAGCAGTCGCAGTGAACCTGGATAACCTTGGCGCAAATATTATGGTTTTACCACAAGCTTCAAATGTGGATAATTATTACTCTGCAGATATTGATGCCCCAACTATGCCCGAGGAATATGTGGATAGAATTATCTCTTCCAACCTTGCAGGGGTTGATAACTTATCTCCGAAACTCACACGCAGAATCAAAATCGGAAATGAGAATGTTGTACTGACCGGTATTTTGCCAATAAACGAAATCACTTCCAAACCGATGTGGCAGCAATCAGGGTTATTGGGAAATAACCTGATGGCAAGCTGTGCTCCTGATAATGCAGCAAATAAAAGCAATGGATATGAAGACGAAAAATTACAGCGTAAAGTTATTGAATCTTTAGGAAATGGCGAATGCCTTATAGGGTCATCCATTGCAAAGAAACTAAATGTGAAAGACGGAAATGAATTAGAAATACTGGGACAAAAATTTATTGCTGCAAGGGTACTTAATGAAACAGGAACTGTTGACGATGACAGGGTTTTCATCCATCTTCATAGGGCACAGGAATTGCTGAAAATTCCCGCACAGGTGAGCGCCATAGAGATCATGGGGTGCTGTAATGCCATATCTGACGGGCTTCTTGGAAAGTTACGCAATGTGCTACCCGACACAAGAATAACAACCATTGGACAAATCGTATCCACCCAAATTGAAACAAACAAAATGATGAACAAGGTTTCCATGATATTTTTGATCATTATCATCTTTGTAGGCGGCATATCCATTGGCAATTTCATGTGGGCAAACATCAATGAACGCCGTAAGGAAATCGGAATGCTGCGTATGGTAGGTTTTAACAAAACGGTGATTTACCGTATGATGTTATCTAAAGCATTTATTTTAGGAATAATCGGAGGAATCATTGGTTACATACTTGGCACTTTAGCAGGAGTTTGGCTGGGGCCTGAACTGGCAGGGTTACCTGTAAAACCTATTGCAAGCCTTATCGGAATTTCACTGGCAATATCCATCGGTGTTTCTTTATTAGGAGCATTGATCCCATCTTATCTTGCCGGAAAAATTGAACCTTTTAAAAATATGCAGGAGATTTAACATGATACTAAAGACAACAAATTTATGTAAAAAGTATGAGCACAAGGATGGCGTTGTGGATGCACTGAATAATGTTAGTTTTGAAGTGAATGAAGGTGATTTTGTAACAATAACAGGCGCTTCCGGTTCGGGCAAAACAACATTACTATTATCTCTCGCCGGTTTGATCAAAACAACTTCAGGAGAAATTAAGATACAGGATTTCGATGTGACCACTGCTTCTGACCGAAAACTATCAGATTTTAGAAAAAATCATATCGGGTTCGTCATGCAGAGTTTTGCTTTGATTCCTTATCTAACTGCCATTGAAAACATTATGCTGCCTCTGGCCATTTCTAAACTTAAAAAAGTACAGAAATTTCAAAAAGCTCTTGATCTGCTCAAATTAGTTGGACTTGAAAACAGAAAAAATCACCTTCCTCAGGAACTTTCGGCAGGACAACAACAAAGAGTAGCCATCGCACGAGCTTTAGTGAATTCTCCATCGCTGATACTTGCGGATGAACCTACCGGAAATCTCGATCCCAACCTTTCAACGGATATACTTCAGTTGTTGAAGAAGATTAATAATGATGAAAAAATCACGATACTAATGGTTACCCACAGTCCTCTGGCAGCAGAATTCGGCAACCTTAAAATCAAATTAACAGACGGGAAATTAAGTGATTTGATAAAAGAACGCAAAATCCCAAGTGAAATATTAAATTAAAAGAAATTAAAATATGAAAACTTCAAAATTAATCGGGTTGTTATTGTTTTTTTTGGTTGCAATAATAAATACTTATGGCCAGTCAAATGAAAATAACACCAGCTTAGCAGAAATTAAATTCGATAAAACAGAACATGATTACGGCACCATAAAAAAAGGCGCTGACGGAAGCTGCGAATTCACTTTTAAAAATACTGGCAAAGAGCCCCTGATATTGAGCAATGTAAAATCGTCTTGCGGATGCACCGTGCCAACCTGGCCAAAAGATCCGATTTTGCCGGGACAAACAGGGGCAATAAAAGTGGTTTATGATACAAAAAGAGTAGGTACTATAAGTAAAACTATTACTGTAATATCAAATGCCGAAACAGGAACAGTAACGCTATCTATTAAAGGCAATGTTATTGAATAAATCTAATTTGGAGTATGTTGAATTTTGATAATTTCGCTTATGATAAAACAATTGTAAGAAATGAATATCTACAATAAATTATTTTTTGCATCTTCAGGGTTTCAATCTGCAGGTTTTTTAAACCTTACTTCAAAAGAAGCCTATTACGAAACTCAAAATAATGCAATTCTTGTTGATGTGAGGGAAGAAGAACTAACGGGATACAAACAGTTTGACGTACCTAAAACAATTTTCTTACCTAATAGCCAGATTACAGAAAAGTTCAGTGAATTACCAAGCGACAAACCCTTAATTATTGCTGATTCTGCCGGTCTCAGAAGCAAGGAAGCTATGATATTTCTTGCCGGAAAAAATTTTAAAAACATTGCAAATCTGGCAGGCGGCTTGGTTGAATGGGAACGAGACGGCTTACCTTTATTAATAAACCCAAAAGAAAAGCTGGATGGTTCGTGTGTATGCCAGCTCAAACCGAGAACTAAATAAACACATTATGAAAATTTTAATCATTTGCACAGGGAACACTTGCAGAAGTCAGATGGCTGAAGGGTTTTTAAAGTCAATTGACAATAACATGGAGGTATTTTCGGCGGGTACTAAAGCCGAACAGAAAGTAAATCCTTATGCAGTAAAAGCAATGGCAGAGATTGGTATCGACATAAGCAACCATTATCCCAAACAAGTGGATATATTTATTAAAGAAACTTTTGATTATGTGATAACAGTTTGTGATGGCGCCAAAGAAGTTTGCCCTATATTCACAGGGAAAGTAACTCATCGCCTTCATATCGGATTTGATGATCCGTCCGCTTCCAAAGGAACTGAAGAAGAAATTATGAATGTATACAGAAGGGTAAGAGACGAAATAAAGAAACACTTCCAACAGTTCTATATCGAAAATATACAAACAGAAAAATAGAAATAAATATAATTAAAAAAAAATAAAATCAAAAAAAGATGGAAAATCAGAATGATAAAAGAATTGATTGCGGATGCGACAGCGGATGTTGCCAGCCAAAGAAAAGCAGGCTTTGGGCAAAATTACTTTTTATATTAGTCTTCCTGGCTGCCAGCGCAATTATCATTATTAAGGTCACGGGTAAAAGTAATGAAGTTACCGAACAAAAGTGTGATACCACATTGTGTGGAAAACAATCCGGAAAATGTGATACAGCTTCGCAAGTAAATATTGTGCAAATTACCAATCCTTCACAGGGAAAACCATGCTGCCCGGGCGGTAAAAAATAATGGAAGACTGGATACAACAAACATTAAGTTCTGACCAGGCAGGATTCACCGTGCTGACAGCCGTTTTTATATTCGGCATATTAAGCGTGTTTTCGTGTGCCTGTAATTATTCGGTGATCGGAATTGTTGCAGGGTATTCGGGGACACTTGGTTCGACAGGAAAGACAAAAACCGTCCTGCTAAACACCTTGTTTTTCCTTATCGGGATGGTCATTTCAATGGCTGCACTTGGCGGCATTATTGGTTATGCAAGCGAACTGATTAGTGTTTCGTTTGGCAATTATTGGAAGATTGCTGCCGGGTTGATCTCCATATTTTTCGGGCTTCTAACTATGGATTTCCTTCCATTTAAAATGCCGGGAGTCAAACTAAATTTGGAAAGGAAAAGGACAGGAACCCTCGCATCCATCCTGTTCGGGCTGACCGTAGGCGGACTAACACTAGCTTGCAGCGGCTGCTGCAACCCGGTGTTTCCAATTATACTGGCCGTTTCTTTTGTGAAAGGTAGTTTTGTTTGGGGAATGTTGCTGATGGTTGCCTACGCACTTGGTTACGGGCTGACATTTGCCGTGATAATTATCGGTGTCGGTCTGGGATTGGGTAAAACATCAAGGACGTTTGAAAAAGCCGGAAAAGTGCTGAAATATTTCGGAGGGATTATCATGATCGTAATAGGCTTTTACTTACTGATAACACTATAAAATACGTGAAACCAGGATTCATCAACGGTACCATCACTACCCCAAACGGAGAAGTGCCAAGTGTTTCCACCAAATGGAGCCGGCAGGATGTCTGGAGTACGATTAAAGTACGCTGGTCCTTTGGCAGAAACAATTACCAGGTACGGCCGGGATTATATGCTACAGGCTCCCCCTATTCAACATCAAAAGTTTATGTAACCGCTAATTTTAAATTAAGTTTCGACCATCTGCGCCGCGCCCTGGACGGCATGAATGCCTGGATACTTGTGCTTGACACAAAGGGAGTCAATGTGTGGTGCGCCGCCGGAAAAGGAACGTTCGGGACACGTGAGCTGGTATACAGGATACGGGCACATAAGCTTGATAAAATTATTGATCATCAGGCAGTGATAGTACCGCAGTTAGGAGCAACAGGAATATCAGCACATGAAGTAAAAACCCAAACAGGTTTTAAAGTAATTTATGGCCCCGTGCGTGCAGCGGAAATAAAAACTTTCGCTGATTCAGGATACAAAGCAACACCGGAAATGCGAAATGTGAAGTTTCCCTTGCGGGAAAGGATCAAACTGATCCCTGTCGAATTAACCTACGGCAAATATTACCTGCTGCTTGTCCCTGCCGTATTTTTTATACTGGCCGGGTTAAACTCTCACGGATACTCTATTGATGCTGCATGGTCGAATGGTGGAAGGGCTGTGATAAATTTAATGGCAGCCTATGTGGCAGGATGTGTCTTAACTCCGGCATTTCTGCCCTGGATACCTTTTAAAAGATTTTCTTTAAAAGGCCTCACGGTAGGTTGGCTTATCGCTATATTATTTTTATTTCTGAATTTGTTGGGAAGCTCAATTTTTGAAAAAATCTCATGGTTCCTGATTGTGGGTGCCATTTCAGCCTTCCTTGCCATGAATTTTACGGGTTCATCAACCTTCACGTCCCTTTCTGGTGTAAGAAAGGAGATGAAACTATCGTTGCCGTTGCAGATTATAGCTGCAGCTATTGGACTTATCGGTTGGTTTATAACAAGATTTATATAAAATGAAACAATTAACCTATTTAAAAAATGTCGTAACACTCGAACTCGACCTTCAGAAATGCAACGGCTGCAAGATGTGCATCACGGTTTGCCCGCATGAGGTATTTGGGTTCAGCGAGAAAAAAGCTTTTATAAAAAATAAAGACCAGTGCATGGAGTGCGGTGCCTGTGAAAAAAATTGCCCTGAAGGAGCTATAAGCGTCAGATCAGGGGTTGGCTGTGTAGCTGGTATTATAAATGGAATAATGCGTGGTTCAGAGCCCAGCTGCGATTGCTCTGGGACAAAAAGTGATTGCTGTTAAGTAAATTTACAAATTTATTAATCAAAGAAATTATACTATGCCATCTGAAAAACGATTAAATTTTTTGGACCGCTATTTAACTCTCTGGATATTTCTGGCTATGGCGTTTGGCGTGGTGTCAGGATATTTTTTTCCTGTAATTGCCGACTTCTGGGAGTCGTTGAAATCATCACCCGGCAGCACCACAAACATCCCCATTGCCATCGGGTTGATCGTAATGATGTATCCGCCGCTTGCCAAAGTGAAATACGAAGAGCTTGGCGATGTGTTCCGTAACTGGACAGTGCTTGGCCTTTCGTTGGTTCAGAATTGGCTCATTGGCCCGGTGCTAATGTTTGCTCTTGCCATCATTTTCTTCAAACTGTTTCCGGGTGAAAATAATGCCAACCTGCCTTACATGTATGGCATCATTATGATAGGACTGGCTCGCTGCATTGCCATGGTTATTGTATGGAACGACCTTGCCAAAGGCGACACACAATATGCCGCCGGACTTGTGGCGTTCAACTCTATTTTTCAGGTGTTGTTTTTCTCGGTATATGCCTACTTTTTTATTGCCATATTACCAGGTTGGTTTGGCATACCAACCAATGATGCTGTTGAAAAGATTACCATCGGTCAGATAGCACAAAGTGTATTTATTTACCTTGGCATTCCGTTTATTGCAGGATTTCTGACCAGATTCATACTAATAAGAATAAAAAGCAAAGAGTGGTATCATACTAAATTCATCCCCAAAATAAGCCCGCTGACACTTATTGCATTACTTTTCACCATTATTGTGATGTTCTCGCTTAAAGGCGAATACATAGTTAAAATTCCTCTTGATGTGGTGTTGATAGCAATTCCTCTGCTTATTTATTTTGTAGTAATGTTCTTTTCTTCATTTTATATGAGCAAAGGGATAGGCGCAACATACGGGCAAAGCGTTACACTTTCTTTTACGGCTGCAAGCAACAATTTTGAACTGGCTATTGCCGTTGCCATTGCTATATTCGGCATGAACTCGGGAGAAGCGTTTGCTGCCGTGATTGGCCCGCTGGTGGAAGTGCCTGTGATGATAGGACTTGTGAACGTAGCTTTTTGGTTCAGAAAGAAGTATTTTACCGATAAGCATCAGGTGACATTGTAACAATAATCGTTATTTTTGCACGTTTTTTGATAAGCCGAATCAGTCTCTCAATGAAAACACTGAGTCAAAATGATAATTTAATTTCATTAAAAAAACAACATAAAAAGCATCAGGTTATGAAAACAAAACTTACTTTTTTTATATTCATGTTGTTTGCAACCCTCACATACGGGCAGAATAAGGCAATTATCACATTTGATAAGCTCATGCATGATTACGGGCAGATGAAAGAAGAAAACGGCAAAGTAATGGCTGTATTTAATTTTACAAATACCGGGAAAGACACATTACTTATTAGTAACGTAAAAGTTTCTTGCGGATGTATAACAGCAGACTGGAATAAAACGCCTGTACTTCCCTCTCAAAAAGGCATTGTGAAAGTTTTTTATGACCCGTACCGCAGGCCGGGAAAATTCGAAAAATCATTATGGGTATTTTCCAACGCTTCCACTCCTGAACTTACACTTAGTATTAAAGGGGATGTGATACCTAAAGTTAAAACCCTGCTGGACTCCTTCCCTGTCAGGAATGGAAACATTATGATGGCTGCCAATGGCTTTTACCTGAAAAACATCACCAACAAGGAAATAAAAAAAGATTCATTGCTGTTGTATAACCCATCGTATAAGCCTATAACATTGTCCTTTAAAAACCTACCGCCCTTCATAGCATGTCATGCCAAACCAACAACAATTGCCCCAAAACAGAGAGGTAAGATTTACATTACTTATGATGCCCCCAAAAAAAACGAGTACGGAATTGTTTCAGACACCATATTGCTTGTTACAAACGACTCCGTAAATCCTGAGAAAAAGCTTTCTGTTAATGCAACCATTAACGACGACTTTTCCAAGCTCACTCCGGAACAAAGGAAAAATGCTGCTGCGATAGTTTTTACATCCGAAATATTAGACTATGGCACGGTTAAACAGGGCGAAACTGTTAAGCAGGCATTTGAATTTACCAACAAAGGGAAGGATATGCTTCATATCAGAAAAGCCGTGCCTTACAGAGAAGACTGCAAAGTATATTTGGAAGGGAAATCATCCCTGGCATCAGGAGAAAGCGGAAAAATAAGCATCGAATTTAACACTACAGGGCAAACAGGTGAACAAAAGCGAACTATTTTGTTGACCGTAAACGACCCCGGCAAACCATTCATTATATTAATTATTAAAGGAAAAATTGCTCCATAACACTCAAAGTCCAAATTTTGAAGATTAAAAAATACATACCATGGATAATAAGGATACTGATTTCCTTAGTGTTTGTGGTTTCAGGTATTGCCAAACTTTTTCCCGTATGGGCTTTTGAAAAACAGCTTGTTGATTTGGGAATCACGTCGTGGTGTTATGCGCCCTACCTGGCAAGGTTCATGTTATCCTTCGAGATCTCTGTTGCCATTCTGATATTGCAGCCTCATTACCTAAGGATGATTGTTATTCCTGCAACTATATTGCTGCTTGTAGCTTTTAGTATTCATTTATCCATTGAGATATACCATCATGGTGCTATGAGTGGCAACTGCGGCTGTTTCGGACAGTTGATACCTATGACGCCGCTGGAGGCACTTATTAAAAATATTATCAGCATTGCCTTGCTGATATATTTACACAGAATAATACATGACAGAAAAAAAGGCCATAACAGATTTGTTTACCTGCTTCTGGGTGTAGTATTTTCAGCACTTTTATTATTTGTGTTGTTTCCTTTCTGCCCCTGCGAAAAATTTCAAGAAGAAAAACAACAAGTTTATAATATTGATACAATTAATGGCAAATCTATATCAAACGATACAAATTTTTTAAACATTACAGAGCAAAAAACACAAGATACAACTATCCTAAAAGAAAAATCCGCAATAGAACCAGACAACATTGCTCAACAAAGTATGCCGGTCGAACCTAAATCAAGGTTTGGGAAATACAAGGTTTTTGGTAAAGAAAAAGTCAACCTTGATGAAGGAAAGAAAGTACTTTGTTTTTTCTCCCCTGGCTGCGAAGACTGTGTATATACAGCAAAAGAGCTTTCTGCATTATCAAAAAAAACAGAACTCCCGCCTATATATATTTTCTTTATGAACGAAGAAGCAGAACTGATTCCTGGCTTCTTAAAAGAAGCTAATTTTTATTATCCATACACTATTCTGGAGGTTCCTGTTTTCTGGCAACTATTGGGGTTAAATGCTGACACGCCGGGTGTTATACTACTATGGAATGGAAATATTATGAGATATTATGAGGGTCTCGACAAGAACAAATTCGATGTCGGGGATTTTGAAAACGCTTGTAAATCCATAAATGGTTAGTGTGTAAAGTAACACTAATTATAACCTGTTGTGCTATTAAAAATTAGTAAGTATAATACTATTTTTGTGAGAAAAAAAAGTATCTGCGCACATCTGCGGTCCGCCATGGCGGACTGCGGGAGCGTTTTCCCGCTGATTACGCAAATTTTCGCAGATATTTAATCCAGATGAGATTGTCCCGTTAGGGACAAAATATCGGTAAAAACAAAAGAAACATCATTTCTTCATTAGTTCCGTAGGAACGAGATATAATCGGCCTTTGAGTATTTGCATAAAAATTTACCCGGTCAGTAGTGATAAATATGTATATTTGGAGTGAATAATTTTATGCAAAGTCATAACAACATCTGCTGATTAAAACACGCTATGAGCCTTTACGAAAAACTACAGAAAGCCACCAGCGAGGAAGACGTGAAAGACGCTTATATCAAAGCGCTTGGTCTGAAAGAATATCAGAAAAACCTGATCGACATACAAACCAAGGAAATATGGTTCGAAGCCAAAGATTCGGCCAAACATTCTACGTATGCCATGTTCACGCAGCTTATGCATTATGTGCAACAGGCTTTGGACAAAGGTGAATACATCCCTCCTTTTTTGTGCGTAATAGATACGCAAAAGGCGGCCATTATGAAAAGCGCCGATGTGCTGCCTTTCCTCGAAAAGAAAACTATTAAATGGGGAAAATCGGCCAGCAGTTATACGCAGGAAGCGCTGGATGCTATTTCGGCCTATATCGGCACCTACTTTGTTTCGTTTAAAATTGAAACCCACGAAGAAGAGTTTATCAGCACCATAAAAAATGCTATTAAAAACGGTGATATTATCCGCACTCAAATTACACCCGACAACCTCAAGCAGGTTTTCGACAAATGGGTGATGATGATAGGCCGCGAAATAACAGGGGTGGCCGAAGAAGATTATGCCCTGCTGTTTTTTGCCGACATTATGAGCGACGGCACGGTGGCCACGCACGATAACCTGCCCGCCGAACTGCTGCACAAAAACAATGCGCCCGTGTTTAGCCTGGGCGGGAAAATTTACGAACTGGGAAACAAAGAAGGCTACCGCCGTTTTTGGGCTATATACCACCGCCCGCCCAAAGCCGAATACCGCAATTACTTGCTCGAACGGCGCGACAGCCTGATACCTTTGGATGAACGCAGTTTTAAAGGCGCTTACTATACGCCGCTCCATGTGGTGGACAAGGCCTACGACAAGCTGGCCGAAACCCTGGGCAACAACTGGCAGAAAGAATATATTGTTTGGGACATGTGCTGCGGCGTGGGCAACCTCGAAGTGAAGCACAGCAACCCGCGCAACATTTATATGAGCACGCTCGACCAGGCCGATGTGGATGTGATGCTCGCCACCAAAACCTGCGTAGCCGCCACCCGTTTCCAGTACGATTATCTGAACGATGATATTACCGATGATGGCAACATAGATTACACACTTACCAACAAAATGCCTGAAAGCCTGCGTAAAGCCATAAGTGATGGCAAAAAAATATTAGTTTTGATTAATCCGCCGTATGCGGAGGCAACAAGCTCAGAAAATATAAATACGAGCGGAGCAGCTGATGCCAGTAAAGTTGGTGTTGCAAAAACTAAATTTGCTGCAACTGGTATGAAGGAATATGGAAAAGCAAGTAATGAATTATTTACGCAGTTTGTTGCAAGAGTTGCAAAAGAAATTCCAACTGCAACTTTAGCAATGTTTAGTAAACTCAAATATGTCAATTCACCTACAATGAATGATTTTCGTACTGTGTGGAATGCAAATTATCTTGGTGGTTTCGTAGTACACAGTAAATCATTTGATGGATTAAAAGGAGATTTTCCAATTGGTTTCTTAGTATGGGGAACAAATCAAAACTTAATAAGTAAAAATGTTTTAAATGAAATTACGACAGAAGTGTTCGATAAAAATGTTCATCCTATCGGTGAGAAGTGTTTTTATATCGTTCCTGATGCACAACTGTTAACAAATTGGATTGAACGACCAAAGACGAATAAAACTGAAGTAATCCCATTAAAAAACACAATTACTCCAGCTACTGCAACAAAAGACTTACGAGGGACAAAATGGTCAGATAATGCAATAGCATTTCTTTGGTGTAATAGTAATGATGTTCAACAAGCGCCAAGAACAGCGTTATTTTCTTCTGGCTTTAATGGTGGACATGGAATATTTATTAATCCCGATAATATTTGGCAGGCAGTAATTGTTTTTTCTGTACGCCGTTTGGTAAAACCCACCTGGCTCAACGACCGCGACCAGTTTCTGCAACCCACGGAGCCACTTACCGATGAGTTTAAAAACGATTGTCTGGTATGGATGCTGTTCAATGGCAGCAACCTCACCGCCAGCGCCAACGGCCTGCAATGGAACGGCAAAACATGGAGCATTGTAAACCATTTTATACCCTACACCGAAGAAGAAGTGAACGCCCCTGGCCGTTTCGAGTCGGATTTTATGGTGCAGTACATGGCAGGAAAAACGTTTTCGGAAGAAGCAAAAGCGGTGCTGGAAAAAGGCAAGCTTTTATGGCAGGCCTATTTTGCCCATACCGATGTGCACAGCGTACGTGAAGAACTAAAACTGAACCGTCCCGATGTAGGCTGGTACCAGGTGCGCAAAGCGCTACAGGCACGCAACGCCAGCGGCGATTTTGCACCGGTGAGCTTTAAGCCCTTTGAGGAAGCATACAAAACGCTCACCGAAAAACTGCAGCCCATGGTTTATGAATTGGGGTTTTTGAAGAATTGACAAACTTTGCTGAATCTGAATAATATGGATTACTATTTTCACACAGTAAAAATTCTCTTCTTTCTTTTTTTGCCTCTTTCCTAAAGGATGAAAAGAAAGAAGAGAATTTTATACATAAATTAAATTAAAATGGCGTCTGATTTTAAAAGTTTAAGAAAAGTGCACAACATGCATTTTGGTGCAGAAGCGTTTGGCTATAAAATGGCGGAAAAACTGCGTAATTATCAAACTCAGGCAGAAGCAGCTCTTTGGGAGGAATTGAAAAATAAAAAAATGGATGGAATAAAATTCAGGAGACAACATCCTATCAACTGTTTTGTGGTAGATTTTTATTGTCACTCTGCAAAATTGATTGTTGAGTTAGACGGAGGCATTCATAAAAATGCAGAAGTAAAAGAACATGACGCTGATCGTCAACTCCAACTGGAAGAATTTGGATTAAAAGTCATACGCTTTAGCAATGAGGAAGTACTTTTTGATATGAAAAAAACATTGGGTAAGATTCGAACAGCCATAAATCTCCAAATGAAGATGATAATATCAAATAATCAGGACCTTTGATTTCCATCCTTTAGGACAGGAGGCAAAGAAATCAAAGGAACTGATTATTTATTAAGATAGTATTAAAAACATGCAAAGAAACTTAAGAGTATTTAAATATTAATAACAACCCATATCATGGAAGAAATAGACGAACAATTATGGACAGTAAAGGGAGAAACCCTTAGCGACAAATCAGCGAGAAAAGAATATAAACTTACTCAAGATGAAATTGTCGTGGGAATTAATAAAGGGAAATTGCATTTTCGTGTGAATTACATTTATGAAAACCCTTGGTATAGATTATTAAGAAGTGAAGTTGAAAGATATGTCATAGAAATACATGGAATCAATCATTTACAGGAAAATAATAATCGAACAGAACTTAAGAAAATTGACAAAGAGCTAAAAGAACTAAAGTCTAAAATCTTATCTCTTGAAATGCGAAAAAAAGAGTTGCAATCAAAATTAAATGAAAAAATAAAATAATGAAATCTTACCGCAAAGAATTATGGTTCAACACCGAAAAACGATATCAATTCGTGCACATCACTCACGATGTTCAGCAGGCTGTAAACGAAAGCGGCATCAAAGAAGGCTTATGTCTTGTAAATGCCATGCATATCACATCCAGTGTTTTTATCAATGATAATGAATCAGGACTGCACAAAGATTATATGGAATGGCTTGAAAAACTTGCTCCATACAGCCGCGATGGCTACCATCACAACGTAGGCGAAGACAATGGCGATGCACATCTGAAACGCCAGGTGATGGGCAGGGAAGTGGTGGTTGCCATCACCAACGGGCAATTGGACTTTGGGCCATGGGAAGCCATATTCTATGGCGAATTCGACGGCAGAAGACGTAAAAGAGTCCTGATAAAAATTATTGGTGAATAAGTAGAGTTTGTCCATAATGTCCGATTTCTTCGTTACTCTTGTCTTGAAAACAGTCATCCGCAAGTTGGCGGACTCCTTGATTTTCAAGACTACGAAAGCCTCGAACTCGAACATTCTGGTTCAAACTCTGAATTATGGACAGACACTAAGTAAAGGTATTAAGGCAAAATAAAGAAAAAATCTCCGGCCACCAATGGTCACAAATAACAAAAATGACCGCGTACCTATTGACAATAAAAGACTAATGGCTAATGGCTAATGACTAATAGCTAATGGCCAATAGCTAATGGCCAATGGCTAATGGCTAATGCCTATCCTAATTCTCTCTCAAAACATACTCATCGTACTCTATTTCAAAGCGCAGCTTATGCCTTGATTCCTCCTGTGCCAACGACAAAAACAATGCTTTCATCTCTGAGTCAGCAACCCTTTCGGATAAGGCTAAATATAATTTAAAAGCCGCTTTTTCCTTCTTCATGGCGACAATCAGCGCATCGGCATAAGTCATATCAGGAGAAACCGTAACATGTGCCATATAGTCGGCCAATTTCATATCAAGTACCTGCTCTTTGCTGTCCTCCATGACACCTGTTTCTTTTGTATTCAACAGGCGGGCTTTATGTCCCATCTCCTCCTGAGCAAAATCATTAAACACCTGTTTCATCTGTGAATTTGCAGCATTCTTTGCAAGTTCCGTATAGAACTCAACGGCTTCCTGCTCTGCATGTATGGCGAAATCTAAAATTTCGTTTACCGATTGGAATTTATCCATAGTTACTTTATTTTAATTGCAGTTTTTTATTAAAATCCTCCATAAAGCTTTTCACCACATTGTCGCAACCATAATAAAACATTCTGTTTGTGTTATCAGAACCCGTTTTAACAAAGCTGCGGATTGTTTTATCTGCCAGTGGCAGCATAGAAACAAATTCGCTGAAAATCTCATCACAATCCATTATTTTCTGCTCAGTAAAATTTGAGATTATCTGACAAAGCTGACCATACGAATTAACTTCAGGTACCGGCTTATTTATTAAAGCAGCATGAAACTTTTGAATATAGCGCTGTGTATTAGTGAAAGTCCCTCCTATTTCAAAAGGCAGGGATGCCGGCATAATAAGATCTGCCGCCCTGGCTGTTTCTGTCATAAAGTAATCCTGCACCATGATAAAGCCGGATTTGCCCAGAATTTCACTCATCATAGCTTTATCAATAGCACAGCCAACAGGATCTTCGCCATAAATGAACAGGTTAGCATATTTCCCCTTATGCAAAGCTTCATACATTGGATGTATGAAACCCATATCAAACAGTCCCTGAGCATTGTTTTTTTCTTTCAAAGATACAATACCCATGGCTGTTTTCCCTAATTTTCCGGTCAGCAATGCCAGGTTGTACAACTCATAAGCAGTATTTCCGCTGATTTCTTTTTCTGAAAAAACCAGTACGGCATTCATATTTTCGTTAAAGCCGTCTGCAAAACTTTCAAGACATTCCTGGCAACAAGAGCCCTTTTCAAGCAGCGCTTTATAATCTTCAGCAAGCAAGGCTTTAGCATATTCTTCAAAGTCTTTGCAATTATCATTTATATACATCCTGTTGAACTTATTATTCTTCAGCAGGTAATAATTCACCGCTTTCACAAAGAAATAATAATCCTTAATTACTGATGTTTTTGTAACTTTTTCAGCCATACTGCTTTTCTCTTTCACAGTAATAAGTTCGACCGGTACTTTGGAGGTGTTAATTAAAAAACCGGCAACAGCATTATCCATATTTATTTCAGAACCGAGCAAATAAAATTTTCCTGCTTTTGAAAAATCTTGAAAAGGAACATTTTCAAATGAGCTTCTGAAATAGCCATCACCACGGCCCAGATAATGGAAGCTCCCAATGTTTTCAGATTTAACAACTGTCGAAGCTAGTTTTTTTATCAGATACATCTCTTCATTCGTAAGCCTTGCCCCTGCAAAAAACGCATTTTGTTCGGGCTGAACCGATTTAATTTTTTCAGCTATCAGTTTACGAGCCTGTTCAAAACTTATTTCTTTAAATGTCCCGTTTTCATTCAACAGGGGCTTTGTAATTCTTGATTTGTCGTTTAAGTAGAGATACCCAAATTTAGCAAAACGGCAGATGTTGCCATCTTTGTTGACGTTACCGTTGCTTCCTGTAACTTTCATCACAAAGCCGTTTTTGTGGTGGATATTTATTTCACAGCCCACAGAACAATAGTTACAAATAGTTTTGAAAGACTCAAGTTTAACAGGCCCCGGTTTAAAAATCACATTCTCGGTAATGGCACCTGTGGGGCATGTTGAAATGCATAATCCACATGATTCGCAGCTTGTTTCAGTCAGTGAATCACCCATGCTGGGAGCTACATAAGTTTTAAATCCTCTATTAACCAAGCCCAGTGCATTAGCCCCGACAACTTCTTTACATATCCTGACACAGCGTGAGCATAAGATGCACTTATTATTATCTATTTCAATATAGGGGTGCCTGAAGTCCGTCAGATATTCCTTGAACTCTCCTTCATAGTGTTTCTGATCCGCATCGTATTCAGTGGCATAGCGTTTCAGGTCGCAGGTAAAAAACTCGGTGCAACCGCATTCCAGGCAACGTTCTGTTTCTTTTAAAGCCACATCTTCATTTTCATAACCCAACTCTACTTCATTAAAATTTCTGCGTTTATCAGGAGGTAGGGTTGGCATTTCATGCCTGAGCTGTTTGTAAAACCTGCCTTCGTAATCTTCTTTTACCTGCTCTTTAAAATTTTCTTTTTTACTTATAAACTCTTTTTTCAAAGGAACAACGGGCATGTCATGCAGGTAATGATGACAACTGTTTGCTGCAATACGTGCCTGAGCCACGGCCTGAATTAGCGTTGCAGCGCCGGTAACGCCGTCGCCGCAGGCAAAAATATTTTTAACACCTGTCTGTAGCGTGTCGGGATTTGCATCCAGGTCGCCCCATTTATTTGTCTTTACCTCTCCTTCCTCAGAATTTTTATTTATATCGGTAAGAAAATCAGCCAGTGTTTTTTGGCCAATAGCGGCAAGGGCAATGTCCATTACCACTTCAAATTCAGAACCTTTAACAGGAACAGGCCTTCTTCTGCCAGAAGCGTCAGGTTCTCCTAAAACCATTTTAATACATGTAAGCGATTTCAGACGCCCTTGTTTGTCTTTATTGACTTTCACAGGAGCGGTAAGAAACATATATTCCACCCCTTCCAGCTTCGACTCATGTATTTCAATCGGATTGGCAGGCATTTCTTTTTCCGTACGGCGATATATCACATAAACTTTATCAGCGCCACAGCGCAGCGAAGTGCGGCAACAGTCCATGGCGGTATTTCCGCCTCCGATAACTGCCACGGTTTTACCCTTGAAATCGTACTTCTTGCCTGACAATTCCATCGCTTTTAAAAAATCAATACCAGAAATTACATTTTCAGCATCATCGCCTTCACAGCCAATAGAGGTGCCTTTTTGACATCCAATGGCGAGTATGAGTGCGTCATACTTCTTTTTCAGTTCAGCAAAACTAATATTATCACCCAGTTTTTGATTATAAAAGATATTTACACCTAAATCCGTAATATTATCCACTTCTTTTTGTAATAAATCATTCGGCAGTCGGTATTCGGGTATTCCATATCGAAGCCATCCTCCTGCTTTGGGGCTGGCTTCATAAATGTCCACCTGATGGCCTTCTTTTTGCATGAAAAATGCCGCTGAAAGACCTCCCGGCCCCGCACCTATCACAGCAACTTTTTTGTTTGTCTTTGGTTTTATTTGAGGAACATACTTTGTAGCTGAGCTAAGGTCCATATCTGATGTAAATCTTTTCAGATAGTCAATACCTACCGGAGCGCCTTCGTCAAGTAAATTACGGCGACAGGCAACTTCACAGGGCCTCACACAAACACGGCCACAGATAGCCGGCAGTGGGTTGGTTTCTTTAATAAGCGCTACCGCCTCGTTGTACATCTTTTTTTCTATTAAAGAAATATAACCCTGCACATCAACGCCGGCAGGGCATGTCTGCTTGCATGGCCCCATACAATCAGCATAGTGGTTGCTAAGTAATAAGTCGAGAGCGGTTTTGCGTGCTTTTCTTATTTTGGGATTATCCGTAGTAATTTTCATCCCTTCCATTATCCTTGTAGAACATGCAGGCTGTAGTCCTCTCATACCTTCAACTTCAACCACACACATATAACACGACGTATAAGGCTCCAGACGTGAATCATTGCATAATGTTGGAATTTCTATATTATTTTTTACTGCTACATCAAGAATATATTCTCCCTTAAATCCAGTAACATTCTTTCCATTTATAATTATATTCAATTGTTCGCTCATTTTTTTGAATATTTTATTTTTTAATTAGAGTACTTTTATAAGATATTTATTGCATCAAATTTGCACCTGCTATAACAATCGCCACACTTGATGCAGTCGCCTTCACGAATAAAATGTGGTTGTTTTTTTTCTCCATCAATAGCTCCAACCGGGCATTTTTTGCCACATACCATACAACCTGTGCATTTTTCGGGGTCAATTACATAAGTCAGCAATTGCTTGCATGCTTTAGCCGGGCATTTTTTATCGCGAATATGCGCTTCATACTCGTCCCTGAAATATTTGATAGTGGTAAGCACAGGATTTGGTGCGGTCTGCCCCAGGCCGCAAAGTGAATTGTCTTTTATTTGATATGCAAGTTCTTCAAGGGTTTCGATATCACCTTCTTTGCCCTTGCCTTCTGTGATACGTGTAAGAATTTCAAGCATACGCTTAGTCCCTATCCTGCAAAAAGTACACTTTCCGCATGATTCATTCTGAGTAAAGTTCAGAAAGAATTTTGCAATATCCACCATGCAGGTGGTCTCATCCATCACCACCATGCCCCCTGAACCCATAATGGCACCTGTAACATTTACAGAGTCATAATCAACTATTGTATCCGCAAGATATTCGGGAATACAACCTCCTGAAGGACCTCCCAGCTGAACAGCTTTGAATTTCTTATCATTTGGAATGCCGCCTCCGAGCTTAAAAATAACATCACGGATGGTAATGCCCATAGGAACTTCAACAAGCCCTGAGTTCCGTATTTTTCCTGCCAAAGCAAACACTTTTGTCCCTTTGCTTTTTTCGGTGCCGTATTTTTTATAGGCATCTGCACCATGAAGAATAATCCATGGCACATTGGCAAAAGTTTCAACATTATTAATGTTTGTTGGCTTTTTCCACAAACCTGCTTCAGCAGGAAAAGGAGGACGTTTGCGGGGCATGCCCCTCTGGCCTTCCACAGATGCAATCAGAGCTGTTTCTTCGCCACAAACAAAGGCGCCTGCGCCTTCTTTAATGTAAATGTCGAAATTAAAACCTTCAACTCCAAAAATATTTTTTCCCAGGTACCCTTTATCACGCGCTTGCTTTAATGCAATATTTAGCCTTTTAATCGCTAGCGGATATTCTGCACGGCAATAAATCACACCAGATGTAGCCTGAATGGTATATGCTCCAATTATCATTCCTTCCAGAACGGAATGCGGATCACCTTCAAGGAGTGAACGGTCCATAAAGGCTCCGGGGTCACCTTCGTCAGCATTACAGATAATGTATTTTTGCTCTGATTTGTTATTATAGGCAAATTTCCATTTCACTCCTGTCGGGAAACCACCACCTCCCCTGCCACGCAAACCGGAATCTATCATAGTCTTAATCACATCTTCATTGCTGATTTTTTCGACAAGTATTTTCTTTATGGACTTGTAGCCATCTCTGGCTTCGTAATCTTCAATGCTTTCAGGGTCAATCATCCCGCAGTTTCGCAAAGCAATTTTTACCTGGTTTTTGAAGAAGTAATCATCAGGCGTATCAAAAATATCAGATTGAACTATAAATTCCCTTACAGGCTCATTGCTTTTCAGATGTTTCTCACATATTTCGACTGCTTTGGTTTCATCAACATTGCCATATAAATAGGAGCCGGAATCGTCAATTACTTCAACAAGAGGCTCCCTGAAACACATACCAATACAACTGGTTCTTTTCAATTCAAAAGTCAGGTTGTCCACTTTTTTCAGGCTTAAGAGTTTGTCGTAGGTTTTTCCAGCCCCAGCTGCAATTCCACAGCTACCAAGGCCTACAATCACTTTTTTTTGTGCCATATTTTGATGTTTGGGCTATTAGTTTAATTCTTTGATTTTTATATCTTTCACAATTTTTACGGCTTCGCTACCGCTGAGTTTACCAAAGGTCTCCACTCCTATCATCATAACCGGAGCAAGGGAGCAACATCCCAGGCATGCCACCGACTCAAGAGTAAAAATCCTGTCTGCTGTAGTTTCTCCATCTTTTACATTCAGCGCTTCCTGCAAGGCATCCGTAATTTTGTTGGCATTCTGAACATGGCAGGCAGTGCCATGGCATACTTTAATAATATGCTTTCCAACCGGATTGAGTCGAAACTGGGCATAAAAAGTAACTACGCCATACATATCGCTCACCTTAAGACCTGTTTCTTCTGAAATTTTTTTAAATGCTTCTTTAGGAATATAACCATAAATATCCTGAGTATGCTGTAATATAGGAATAAGGTTTCCTTTGACATTATTATACTTTTGTAAAATAGGTTCTAATAAACTTAAATCAACATTCGAAGATATGTTTATGTTTTCTTCTTCACTTAGTCTAGTTATTCTCATAATTCATTTTTTTATGCAAATATAATATTGTTGAATATTTCAATTTTATTTCATTTTAAACTTCTTTTATATTAGCTTATAACATATTTATAATCTGATAATTACAAATTGACAGGTAAGTTACTTATTAATAATTACCGAGATCACTTATTCCCATAAAACAAAATAATCTTTCAAATCATTTAAATTTTTCCTAATACATAATATGTGATTCAATATCAAATGTAATAAATTTTTGTTAATTTATTTATTTTAATGTAAAAGACTTACATTTGCATTTTAAAACTAATCCATCTTACTTACTATAAATAATTTTTATAAACCTAAGTTACTTAATTAAAAAATGAAAAACAAATATATTGACTTAATTCAACAAACCTTTGAGTTTCCTCAGGAAGAATTTAAGGTTGAAGAAAATGAACTTTACTTTAATAATATTTGTCTTACTGATTTAATTAAACAATACGGAACTCCCTTGAAGATATCCTATCTACCTAAGATATCTTCAAATATCCAGAGGGCTAAAAAACTCTTTAATGTGGCAATCGCAAAAGCAGATTACCAGGGCGAATACCATTATGCATATTGCACCAAGAGTTCACACTTTAGCTTCACCCTTGAAGAAGCGCTGAAAAACGACATTCATCTGGAAACATCATCCGAGTTTGACATTAACATCATACACAGCCTGTTTGCAAATGAAAAAATTGATAAAAACATCTACATCATTTGCAATGGATTTAAAAAAATCGGATATATTAAAGAGATTTGCGGCCTGATAAATAATGGTTTTGTAAACACCGTACCGGTGCTTGATAATAAAAAAGAAGTTGAATACATCTCAACTCTCAGCAAAAAGAAATGCAAACTCGGTATCCGCATTGCCTCGGAAGAAGAACCACGTTTTGATTTCTATACTTCCCGCCTTGGCATCCGTTACAATGACATTCTTGACTTCTATAAAGCCAATATCAAAGGAAATCCCAAATTTGAGCTTAAAATGTTGCATTTTTTTATCAACACAGGAATCAGGGATAATGCATATTACTGGAACGAACTCATCAAGTGCGTAAATGTATATTGTGAATTAAAGAAAATTTGTAAGGAACTCGACACATTAAATATAGGCGGTGGTTTCCCCGTCAAGAATTCTATGGCTTTTGACTACGATTATGAATATATGGCAGAGGAAATCGTGTTGCAAATAAAAAATGTTTGCCAGCAAAATAATGTTCCCGAACCAAACATTTTTAGTGAATTTGGTTCATATACAGTAGGAGAAAGCGGAGCCATCATTTACTCTGTATTGGGACAAAAAAAGCAAAACGACAGAGAGTTATGGGACATGATTGATAGTTCCTTTATGACTACTTTGCCTGATACATGGGCCATCAATCAGCGTTTCGTTTTGCTTGCAATTAATCACTGGGACAAAGAATACGAACGCGTGCATCTTGGCGGGCTTACCTGCGACAGTCATGACTTTTACAATGCAGAAGCTCACGCTAATGCAGTCTTTTTGCCAAAATTTGACGAACAAGACCCGCTTTATATCGGGCTTTTTCACACAGGCGCTTATCAGGAATCGTTAGGCGGGTATGGCGGCATCCAGCACTGCCTCACTCCGGCTCCCAAACATATACTTATCGAAAAAGATGAAAACGGCGAGCTTTATCCCAAGCTATTTGCCAAAGAGCAAAGTCACAAGTCCATGATGAAAATTCTGGGGTATTAATTTCTTTTCTTATTTTTTTGACATACACAAGCGGAAACCTATATTGGCATTGTGGTACACAGGCAAATACCAGGCTCTTGCACTGCAGCGTATGCTGCCATAGCCGCTCATCCATGAGCCGCCGCGAACAATTTTTTCAGTACCATTTACCGGGCCTTGGGGATTTTTTTTAGGAGAATAACTATAATATGCACCATCATGCCAATCCGAACACCATTCCCAAAGGTTGCCGCTCATATCGCAGATCCCAAGCTCATTAGCTTTCAAACTGCAGGGGCAATGCGTGGAATCGCCGCTGTTCAAATAATACCACCCCACTTCCTTGCGTTCATCGCTGCCCGAGAAAATATATCCCCCGCTGCTGGCGCCGCCCCTGGCAGCGTATTCCCATTCCGCTTCGGTAGGTAAACGAAACTTTTTTCCGGTTAATGAATCAAGCTTTTTGATAAAATATTGTATCTCTATCCAGCTTACATTATCAACGGGGCAACTGTCGCAGGAAGAATAATAAGAGTTGTTATAACCCATCACCGATTTCCATTGCTGCTGGAGAACTTCGGTCTTGCCCATGTAGAAGCTGTTGAGTTTGACTTTATGCAACGGTTTTTCCACGCTGTAACAGTCGGGATCTTTATCAGGTATGCAGCCCATCATAAAAGAACCTCCTTTTACATAAACCATTTCATAAGGAAATTCAAAATTGCATTTTTTTGTTTTTGATATATCTTTCGTATTACTCTTCTGAGAAAACGCAACAGAAATCAAAATCAACTGAAATAAAATGCAGCTAATCATTCGTTTTAATAATACCATAATGAGTCATTTTTGAATTGCTAAATTAGATAAAAAAATTTTTCTGTTAATTTCTCGTTTGATAACTTTTAATAAACACACATTATTATTTGCAGTAAACCGATACTTTTGCAACGGAAAAAATGGTATTATATTTGCAAAAACTATAAAAATTTAAAAATTATTTTATTATGAAAAAAGCATTTAAAGCATTGGTAATTCTTTTGTGTGTAGGCACATTTTGTATTCCAAGCACTTTCGGGCAAAAAAAATTCAAAGGCATAATCACGTATGCGATTACTTATGGGGGCACCATTGACGCAGCTACAGCCGCCATGCAGCCCAAAATCACCACACTGGCAATATACGAAAACAAGCAGAAGTCAACTACTTCCACACAGGGAGTAACATTTGATGAAATTACAGACGGGGACAACAAATCAAAAATAACCCTCCTGGACCTTATGGGCCAAAAGGTTTATTTTAAAACTTCAACAACAGAAATAGAAGCTGAAATAGCCGAAAACCCCGAACCGGAAATTAAATATTCAGAAGAAACTAAATCTGTTGCCGGATATAACTGCAAAAAAGCTGATTATATCATGCAGAATGAAGATGGTGAAACTATTTCATCAGTTGTTTACTATACCGAAGAACTCGGCGGAGAATTATTAAATTATGGCGGGCAATTCAACAAATTAAAAGGCGTACCTCTGGAATACACCATGACAACACCCGATGGTAAAATAATAACTTTTGCTGCTTCTGAAGTTAAAAGGGGTAAAGTTAAAGACACGGATTTCCTGATACCTGCTGATTATGTTGAACTTTCCGCTGAAGAAAAACAACAACTTCTCAACCAATTGAAAGGACAGTAATATTAATTTGAACAAAAAAAAGAAATCCTCTGTCAGCAGGGGATTTTTTTTAAAAGAAAAACCTTATAGCAAATTATGTCCCGTACAGTAAATACTTTTTCAAAAAATACTTTCAGAGAAGGAGCACTGTCGGACGATACTGCAGAACAGGCGCAAAAAAAACAAAAAACCACTAAAGAACCGAAAACCAAAAAAGTAAAAAAACAAAAACCCGAAAGCGCTCCTAATAAATTTTTCGAGGCGCTCAGAAGTGAAAAGTTTCATAAAATTACCGGGCTTTTCTTTTTATTGTTTTCATTTTTTCTGATGTTCACATTTGTTTCCTACCTTTTTTCATGGAAGGAAGATGACAACATTTTCGACAACACTTTTTTCAGAATAATCACAGACACATCTCTGCAATCCGGCAACTGGATGGGAAAAATCGGCGCTGTTTTTTCATTCCTTTTTATCAAAAAGTGTTTTGGCATTGCATCCTTTCTGCTGGTCATCTGGCTTTTTATCATGGGAACACGATTGCTGTTTAACAAAACTCTTTTCCCCACTGGCAAAGCAACTGTATATCTTATTTTCGGATTGATACTGATACCGGTTAGCCTTACTTTTTTCATTTTCGGAGATAACAACATGATATTGGGAGGCGCTTTCGGATACCAAATCAATATTTGGCTCAACAGTATCATTGGGAAGATTGGGACAGGCATACTGTTATTTTTTCTTATTGCCAGTTTCCTTATTATTGAACATAACATTCACAAGCGCTGGCAACGAAAGAAAAATACGGAAGAACAAATTGAAGAAAAAAATATTGAAACTAAAACTGCCAGAAATGAATTGATTATTAAAGAAGAAAAAACTCTTGAAGAAGAAATAATTCCCGTACCATTCACTAAAGATGGGAAAGAAGAAAAAATTGAAGAAGTTCCTGACAGCAATGTCCCTGATGTACCTTTTTCCATCACGTCTCCTGAAGAGCTTGAAGAAGAAAGCAATCCTGTTTTGCTTGCGGAAGAAAAAACAGAGCATTTTACCATTGAAACACCCTACGACCCGCGTTTAGAGCTTTCTTCCTTTCGCTTCCCCGGTTTGGAACTGTTGAAAGAATATGACCCCGGCAATATCACCGTTCAGAATGAAGAACTCGAAGCCAACAAAAACCGTATCCTTAAAACCCTGAACAACTATTCCATACAGATTGACAAAATCAACGCCACCATAGGCCCGACGGTAACGCTATACGAAATAGTTCCTGCCCCCGGAGTACGTATTTCAAAAATCAAAAACCTTGAAGATGACATTGCTTTGAGTTTATCAGCCCTCGGCATACGCATCATCGCTCCCATGCCCGGCAAAGGGACTATCGGCATAGAAGTGCCCAACCAAAATCCAAGGATAGTATCTATGCGCTCTATTATTTCTTCTGAGAGATTCCAAAATAATAGTTATGAATTGCCCATTGGCCTGGGAAAAACCATATCAAATACCAGTTATGTGGCTGACCTGGCAAAAATGCCCCACCTGCTCATGGCCGGAGCTACAGGGCAAGGAAAATCTGTTGGGCTTAATGCTATAATAACCTCACTATTATACAAAAAACATCCTTCCGAATTGAAGTTTGTACTGGTTGACCCTAAAAAAGTGGAGCTAACACTTTTCTCAAAAATTGAAAGGCATTACCTAGCGAAACTGCCCGATTCAGAAGAAGCTATCATCACCGATGTTCGTAAGGTGGTACGGACATTGAATTCTCTTTGCATTCTGATGGAATCACGCTATGATTTACTGAAACTTGCCAATGTCAGAAACATTAAGGAGTACAACACAAAATTCATTTCCCGTAGGTTAAATCCAAAAGACGGGCATCACTTCATGCCATACATTGTGGTTATTGTTGATGAGTTCGCTGACCTCATCATCACGGCAGGCAAAGAAGTGGAAACACCGATAACACGGCTTGCACAACTTGCACGTGCCATCGGCATCCATCTGGTGGTCGCCACTCAACGTCCCTCCGTCAATGTAATAACAGGCACTATTAAAGCCAACTTCCCTGCACGAGTCTCTTACCGTGTAATTTCTAAAATTGACTCCCGCACCATCATAGATTCCAGCGGCGCTGACCAGCTTATCGGACGCGGAGACATGCTGCTGCTTACCGGCAGTGAAACAGTTCGGCTGCAATGTGCTTTTATTGACTCCCCCGAAGTGGATGATATCACAGATTTTATTGGCCAGCAAAGGGCTTTCCCCGAAGTGTATGAACTTCCCGACTGTCCCGACGAAGAAAACGAAGCAGCTAAAGATACCGGCCCTTCAGACAGAGACGATATGTTTGAAGAAGCTGCCCGGGTAATCGTAACTCACCAGCATGGCTCCACGTCCCTCCTGCAAAGAAAATTAAAACTCGGATACAACCGTGCAGGCAGGATAATTGACCAACTGGAAACAGCAGGTATTGTTGGCCCCTTTGAAGGAAGTAAAGCCAGAGAAGTGAAAATCAAAGACTTAAATTATTTGGAACAGTTTTTGAACTCCTTACGCGACAACATTCAATAAAAAGCAGATGAAAAAATTAATGATATATGCTGCAGCGCTCATAGTTACACTGCAGGTAAATGCACAGGACAACACCAAAGCCAAGAACATACTTGATGGTGTTTCGCAGCAAATAAAATCCTATACAACGATGAATATCTCTTTCACTTTTACAGTGGAGAATACCAAAAAGAAAACCAAGGAAAGCCAGACAGGTATTGCCAATATTAAAGGTGATAAATATTTTCTGGAATATGCCGGACAGGAAGTTTATTCAGACGGAAAAACCCTGTGGACATTTCTGAAAGACGTCAAAGAGGTTCATATAAATAATTTAGAAGAAAATACTGAAACCATTCTGAACCCGATGAAAATGGTTACCGAATACAACAAAAACTTTACGCCAAAATTTATAAAAGAAGAAGCACGAGGTTCCAAAATAATTCAGATTATTGACCTTACTCCCATGAAAGCGAAATCCTATTACAAGGTTCGCATTGAAATTGATAAAATCCAGAAAAACATCAGCGGTGCCATCATATACGATAAAAATGGCATGAACACTTATACATATACCATTACAAAATTTATCACCAACCAGGATATTCCCGACAGCAGGTTCACATTCAAAACTGTCGACCACCCGGGTGTGGAAGTTATAGATTTAAGGTAAGAATCCAAGATTTCAAAAACACTCTACCCTTATCAGGACAAACTTATATACGCCTAACTCACTTGTATTTTAAGCAAGTTATAGAATAACAGGCAAAAAAAAAGCGGCCGAAGCCGCTAAAGGGGGAAAATCAAAAAATTTTCAAACAGTAAACTTGTAATAACAAAAAACTATTAGTCGTTATTTCTGTAATTATTTCTTCTGTTGTCTCTTCTGAAGTTTCTGTTGCCGTGTTCTCCTTCTTTTCTTTCGATGGATTGATTCACCGTAATGTTCCTTCCCTTCACATCCGTACCGTTGATATTATCAATGGCCTGCTGTGCTTCTGCATCGTTTGGCATTTCAACAAATCCAAAACCTTTACTTCTCCCGGAGTATTTGTCGGTGATGATTTTCACGGAAGTTACTTGTCCGTACTCTTCAAAAATTTTTTGTAATTCATCTTCAGTCATTCCATAGTGAAGATTGCCTGCGTAAATTTTCATAATGCGATAATTAATTTAAATTGGTTATTAACTGTACAAAAGTAATCTATTTTATTAAAGATTAAATAAATAAAAAAATTATTTTTTATTATATGTCCTATATAATATTGTCGTGTAAAAAAAATAACAAATTTAACGGGTGTTAATTATCAGTGTATTGATTTTATCTGTTTGAACTTTCCAGTTAAAATGTTCTGTAACAAAACTATGGCCGCTTTCTGATAATTTTTGATACAATTCAGGTTCGTCAAGTAGTCTCAGTATCTTCATCGCGTAGTCTTCGGTAGAATAGCCCACAAGAATATCCTGCCCGTCTGCAGCCAATAAGGCATTGTTTGCCAGTCCGGACGTTACACAGGGTAGCTTCATCGCCATGGCTTCCAAAAGTTTGTTTTGCATGCCTGTGCCAATCTGCATGGGAGCAACAAATATTTTTGATTTGGCGTAACATTCACGTATGTCTTCCACCCAACCGCTGACCGTTACGTTATCACAGGCAAGGTTTAATACTTTCTTGTCGGGTGTAGCCCCCGCAATGAGGATTTTTATGCCAGGCTTTTTCTTTTTTAAAACCGGTAGTATTTCATTCACAAGGTATTCAACGCTGTTAATATTTGGCATATAAGCCATATTCCCTGTAAAAAGAAGGTCATATTCTTTATCTCTTATCAGGGGTTTAAAGAACTCCGTATCCACGCCATTCATAACCACTTCAATATTATTTTTATCGGGATGACTGATAATATCTCTGTCAGGATGGGAAATGATAATCTTATTATTGAATTTATCGAAAATTGTACGTTCGTATTTTTTCACTCTTCTGGCTTCCATGCGCAATACCGGCTTTATAAAAAATGATGCACTTGACGACATACGTTCAGCTCCTTTTGAAAAAACATCCTGATAGTCAAGTGTTTTTGGGATGCTAATATCTTTAATATATTCGGCAACACGGATAAGCTGGCAGAAAATATGCCCGGGTTTAATTTCATTGATTTTATCAGCTATTTGTTTCTTCACCTTCTTGTTGTAAAAATAGCCTACCTGAAAGGGTTTATTACTGAGCAAAGCCCACAGGAGGCCTGCATAAAGCTTCCATTTTGATAAATTAACGATGGTGATGCTTCTACAATATTCAGAAAGCTTTCCCCGAGCATCCGGGTGTAATTTAGTGTCATTTAGGCAAAAAAGATGTATCTCATGATATTTTGACAGGCAGCGGATATGATGATACGCCCTCAGTTTGTCGCCTTTGACAAGCGGATACGGGACTCTCGATAATAAGACAAAAAGCTTCACAAGCAGTAATTTAAGGGGTAAAGATATTTAATTTTTTAAAAAACAAAAATTTTTTAGGAGAAATTTATAGATTTAGGCATTGACATTTGTTTAAATTCTCAATATACATTGATCTCTGTTCACTTTTTTGAAGCCTTAGTATCCGCCTCGTTGAGCTGTTTTTACTTAGAGTCTTTGCCACAGCAGAGTGGTATTCTTCAATTTTAAAATTCTCAATATTCAATGTACCATGTTCAATGATTTGAATCCTTAGTGTTTCGTTTCGAAGCCTTTTTAACTAAAGATGTGCAAAGAAACAAAAGAGGACATAATGTTTTTTATCTGAGAGGCCTTATGTAAAAACATAAAACAGAGCATCCCCGGAATCGTGAAAACAACCCGTCATGATTTGTCGGCTCCTATAAAAGCTTTAACTAATCTACATAAACATAGCTTCGTCTGAAAAAATTTCGTAACTTTGCAAAAAATTTGCTCATGTTTCCCGGAAACATTATCTGTCAAGGGAATAAGCCAAATTTCAATTATTTATTAATCATAAAAAATTCCAAAATCAGAATTTTTCAAGGTTCTCAATTTATGTCACTAACAAAACTCAGAAACATCGGCATAGCCGCACACATTGACGCCGGAAAAACCACCGTTACCGAGCGCATACTTTTTTATACCGGTGTTACGCGCAAACCGGGCGAAGTCCATGATGGGCAGGCCACCATGGATTTTATGAAACAGGAACAGGAACGCGGCATCACCATTGCTTCCGCTGCCATATGCTGTCAATGGAGAAACGCACAGATAAACATCATCGACACCCCAGGTCATGTTGACTTTACTGTGGAGGTGGAACGCTCCCTGCGCGTGATTGACGGAATGATAGCAGTATTTTGTGCTGTCGGCGGTGTAGAGCCACAGACGGAAACCGTGTGGAATCAGGCCAACCGCTATAAAGTACCGCGTATCGCTTTTATCAACAAAATGGACCGCACCGGAGCTAACTTTTTCGATGCCATTTCCATGATGAACCATTACTTAGACGCCAAAGCGCTGGCGTTTCAATTGCCTATGGGCGTTGAAGAAGATTTTCACGGAATCGTTGACATAGTCGAAAGGCGTGCTTATGTGTTTAACGATTTTGAGCGCACAGAAGTGGAAATACCTGATGCATATCGGGAGAAAACGGAAGAAATGCGCTTGCTTCTTGTTGAGAAACTCGGCGATTATGATGAAGATATCCGAAATCTGTATTTTGACGAAAAAGACATCCCTGCCTCTCTGATAAAAAAAGCTGCACGGGAAGCTACGCTGAAACTGCTTATCACGCCGGTATTTTGTGGCGCTGCATATAAAAACAAAGGCATCCAGTTGCTGCTCGATGCCGTTGTGGACTACCTGCCCTCACCTATTGATGCCGGCGCTGTGGTAGGCTTTGATATTGATGACACCGAAAAGACAAGAAGCAGAAACCCCTCGCCCAAAGAGCCTTTTGCTGCACTCGCTTTCAAGCTTATTCACGACCCTTATGTCGGCCAGCAGACATTTATCCGTATTTATTCCGGCACACTCAGCAGCGGCATGCAACTGCTGAACACCACTAAAGGCAAATACGAACGTGCCGGGCGCATCCTGAAGATACATGCCAAAGACCGGGAAGATATAAGCGAAGCAGGCCCCGGAGATATCGTAGCGCTTATAGGCATGAAACTCACCAAAACCGGCGACACACTCTGCGACAGCGAACACCCGCTGTTTTTAGAATCTATACATATTCCTCCAACGGTTATTGAATTAAAAATAAATCCTGTCAAGCGCGCAGGTCAGGAAAAAATGATAGAGTCTCTGCACAAACTTGCCAACGAAGACCCCTCGTTTACGATGCGCTTTAACGATGAAACCGGAGAGACCATTGTTTCGGGCATGGGCGAATTGCACCTCGAAATTATCATTGATCGTTTGCGCCGGGAATTTGGCGTGGAAGTGGAAGTGGGACAACCCTCCGTAGCATTTCGAGAAGCCATTACATTGGAGTCGGAAAACAATTACAAACATGCGAAGCAGAGCGGCGGCCGCGGACAGTTTGCCCGCACAGTGCTGCGCATAGAGCCCAATGAAGGAAAAGGCTATGAATTTATTGATAAAATAAAGGGCGGCGCCATTCCCTCGGAATACATACCTTCTGTAAACAAAGGCATACAAAAAACAATGGGAAGCGGCATCATGGCCGGTTTTCCCATCGTGGACGTAAAAGTTACCCTGCTCGATGGCAGCTACCATCCTGTGGATTCGTCAGATATGGCTTTTCAGACCTGCGCTTCCATCTGTTTTAAAAATGCATTTTTAAATGCCGGCCCTGTGCTGCTTGAGCCTGTGATGAAAGTGGAGGTGAACACTCCGGATGAGTATATAGGTGAGATTGTCGGCAACCTGAACCGTCGCCGAGGCAAGATTGAAGCCATGCGCCGCTACCGCAAAGGCTCGCAGAAGGTAAACGCTTTTGTGCCGCTGATGGAAATGTTTGGCTATGCTACACAATTGAGAAATATGTCGAGTGGAAGAGCCAACTATTCTATGGAATTTTTCCGCTACGAAGCTGTACCGAAAGGCATACAGGAAGAAGAACTCAAGAAAATCTCCGAAAAGAAGAAGCTTGAGAGGAACCAGTAAGGTGTTTAGGTGGTTAGCATTTAAGCCAGCTGGAAAACTGACAGTTTAACAGTTGTAGCCTATTTGTACATAACGCAACAATTAATAATGGATTTTAAATTTTTCAATAATCTCTGTGGTGTAGTCTGATAAAAAATATAATTAAAAACCAGATTTGTCCGGTATTAAATTGCAAAATTCTTAACGGCGCGTATCAGTATTCTTCCTGTATCATCTTATAATGACATCGCAGTACATCGTGGGCTGGAACATTCCGCAGGTGGATACCGTTACCTTTACACCATTTCCATTCTTTACAGTCGGCACAAAGACCCTCTTTTGTCCATTTGCGGTCTCTCATTTTTTCAAAACGATTATTCCACACTTCAATAAAATCATCTTTACAAATATTCCCTTGTATAAATGAACTACGGTCGATGTTTGGGCAGGCACATATAGAGCCGTCTGCAAGTACTGAGGCCACATTGATACCGGCACGGCAAAAGAAAAACCCATCACGAACCTCCGATTCATAGCTTCCCAAGAAACCTTCACAGCCAAAGCTTGTTTGTATAATTCCTTCCTGCCTGTTAGCTTTTATAAAATCAAGGACACAGCGGAACTGTACGTTCGTAATTTGCAAATCGGAATTTTCTTTTGCACGACCAATAGGGCAGATACTGAAAATGCGCCATCTTTTAACCCCGAGTTCTATCAGTAATTTTTTTAGTTCGTGCAGTTCGTTAAAGTTTTTTTGATTGATGCATGTTACAACATCAAAAACAATATGGTCGCCGGCACCCACAGCAAGTTTTATGGCGTTTACCGCTTTTTCGAAACTTTGCTTGTTGCCGCGCAGCCAGTTGTGGCTATCCTGAAAGCCGTCGAGGCTGATGGTCATAGAGCGAAGTCCGCTGTTAAGCAGATGCTTAAAACGTTCAGCAGTCAGGGCGTAACCGTTGGTAACAAAACCCCAGGGGAAACCTTGCTTGTAAAGCTCCATGCCGCAATCTTCAAGGTCTTTGCGCATAAGCGGTTCACCTCCAGTTATTACTATCATTACCTTGTGCGGGTCGTAAACCTCTTTCACACGTTCTGTTACTTTCAGGAAATCCTGATAGGGCATGTCTTTAACGCTGGGCTCACTGTAGCAATCGCTACCGCAATGCTGACAGTTTATATTGCAACGGAGAGTACATTCCCAGAAAAAATATGTGAGTTCATGCAGTTTGGCTTGCACATCTGTGTACTTACTGAAAACATTGAGTGCAACACGTTTCCTGAGGCCAGGGCGGTAGTTTTTCACTATGTTAATATTAAATAGTTTCGAATAAGAAATATTGAATTATTAAGTCTGAAGCAAGTATTTATTAAATTCATTATCAGATATTTAAGATTCGACATCCGATATTAATGATTGTTCTCTCACTTGACAGTCTCAGGGTTTTGGCATTGTTTTATAATCTGCAGGAGGACCGCCATATTTAACGGGTTGTGATGAACGGCATGACGAAAATCCCATAAGTATCAAGCCTGAAACAAGTAAAAAAGCAGATCCCAGTATGAAAATGTTTAAGTGTTTATTATTTTTTCTTTGTTTAATTTTCATAGTATTTAGTTGTTATAGGTGTTGGGTGGAGGGCCGTATTCGGCTATGGGTTGAGGGTTTATCGGAATGCCGTATTTAGTAATGGGTTTATTAGGCTTAAAAGGATTATGGGGCTTTTGTGCTTTTCGTATGGAATCCTGACGTTTTTTTTCTATTTCTGCAAGGGTAATGGAATCAAGACGGGCTTGCTCTTTTTCTGCCTGTACTAAGGAGTCAGCCTTTGCAATGGAATCCTGTATTGCCTTAACTTTTGCAATAGAATCATTGATGTGCGCTGCTTTTTCTTCTGCTGAAGGGCCATGATTACAACGAGTAAAAACTAATAAACTGATAGAACCAAAAAGTAAAAGGGAATAGTAATAAAATGACGATTTGATTTTAAGTATTTTTCTGTTGTATTTCATAAAGAAAAAAATTTAATCAAAAATACGATATTTTCTTTTTTTACAAAGTTCAAAGAATATTTTAATATCACGGTTTTCTTTGAAGGAAAACATCTGTTTCGCAATACATATTGGAGAAGTCTTCCCATGTTACTGTAAGGTTGGTATCTTTCCCATAAAAGTTTCCATGTAATGTACCGTCTGTATCAGTATAAATAAGTTTGACATACTGGCCTGCTTCTACAACATAGTATGATGAATAACTTCCTGTTTGGCTGGTAGTTGCGTATAAAGTATCCGAGTTATTAACAGTTAATTTAACACTAAGCCCTGGGATGGGTTTTAGTGAATCCTGCGAATAGGCTTTCCCATGAAAATTAATATAATTGTCAACAATAATACCGTAATCCGGCTGAGGAGTGCCATATTTTACCATGCAGGAATGTAACATTCCAAAGCCTGCAATTCCTATAAGATGCATTAACAATTTAATGACTACTAAGTGTATTTTTAATGAAAATTTTGTAATTTTTCTTGCCATAAACTGGCTTAAGGCTTGCGTTCAAGCAATATGGTAGCTTTATGTTCGAGATTGTTAACATCACGAAAACTAACCACTATATTTTCTGATTTGGAATAAAAAGAACCGTTAAGTGTGCTGTCAATATCGCTGAATATCAGTTTTACGGTATCATCTTCTAAGGCGAACTGATGCATGGAAAAACTTCCGGAATTGTCAGTGAAAGCATATACAGTATCGTAATACCTAATTGCTGCTTTTATTTTTATATTGGAAATCGGGAGCAATGAGTCTTCCGACATCACTTTTCCTTTGAAATTGATATAGTTATCAGGGTAAGGGATTCCATACATTGCCACAGGGTCATCTGGAAATTCTGTGCAGGAGGTAAATACCCCAAAACCTGCCAAACCAAGCATCCATAATAGTTTTTTCAACGCTTTGCCAATAAATTTTAAAAAAAAGAACTTTAGTTTATTCATTTTAGAAACTTGTAAAAACAAAAAATTATGGGTTCATAATAACAATAATTATGCCTCAATTTTTATTTGCAAGGCTGGTCTTTTTTAAACTTAAGTGCATAGTTGTATGTATTCTTGCTGTCGTAATACTGATTCCAGTTATTGAAATCGGATTTTGTAAAATCATTTTTCCGCAAAACGACTTGCTGACGGGTTGATTGAAAATCCCCCTGGTTTTCCTTTCCGTCTTCATCAATCACTGTCATTAAATAGTTTTCAAATTTTAAAACTTTAGAGTTGTCTAAATCAATGGTATAATTCCCTTTATCATCTGTCAGGGTTTCCGTAAAATAATCTACGCCATTTTCATCAGTGGCTTTTAAAGTAATTTTTATCTGAGGAATTCCTGTGAGGCATTTTTCAGATTTGACATTACCTTTTACAAGATAGTGATTTTCTATCACACCATACTGAGCAGCAACAGTTCCCGAGAAACCGAAAATAAATGCAATAATTGAAAACAGCCATTTATTGAATTTTAATTTCATAGAATTTTTTTTAATTTAAACACCAAATTTATGAATTTATTTTATAAATCCCAAACCAAATAGGGAAAAATCATATTTAACAGGGTCAACAGGGTCGAATTTTCGCAGTTTACAGGTTAATTCTTCAACAGCTTTCCAGTTATTTTGTTTGATACTTAACAGCCCGAGCTCTCTTGAAGTTTCTCCCGTATGAACATCAAGCGGGCAATATAGTGCAGATGGTGGTATGCCTTTCCACAGGCCAAAATCTACACCCCTATTGTCCTGGCGAACCATCCATCTCAAAAATAAATTTAATCTTTTACAAGCTAAGTTTTTTATGGGGTCGGAAATATGTTTTTCACTATGGCGCAAATGTGGGGTTGAAAAGAATATTTTTCTAAACACGGAAATAGCCATTTTAATACTGCCGTATTTTTTATATGCATCCGTAAAAACTTTTTCCAGCCCATCATGTTTATTATAGATTTTTTGAAGTGACCGGATAAAAAACACACAATCCGTTCCGTTAAAAGTCCTGTAAACAAAATTCTGAAAGCTTCCCAAATCTTCATTTGTTGCTGTTGTGATAAATTGATAAGGCGAATAATCCATTATCTGCATTAACTTATCTGCGTTGAGGATTATCTGAGCCCTCTGTCCCCAAGCCAATATTGCTGCAAAAAAAGCTGATATTTCAACATCTTCTTTTCGGGTAAAGAGATGAGGAATAGAGATTGGATCATCTATAATGAAAGCGGTGTTGTTGAATTCCTCGTATTTTTCGTCAAGCAGTTTATTAATTTCGTTTTGTGTCATAAAGCACGCAGGAAAGATTTTGAGAATATATTATAACCCGTTGTTCTATTAAAATTGTCAAATAAATTGTTCATAAATAAATCAAAAAAGGTTGTGCAATATACTGATATACAGTATATTAAATTAATATTTCAAAATTATTCTATGCACAACCTCAAAACAAATTTCGACAAATTTTTCTCAATAACAAATTCTTTTTTCAACAACTCAATTGATAAATACGGCAATTTCAAATCATATCCCCATCCTCCCAAAATGAGCGATTGTGAAATTATCGCATCATCACTTACTGGCGAATCTATTGGCATTGACAGTGAAAATTACTTTTGGAAAAAATTGATCACTGATTATTGTTCAAGCTTTCCAAAGCTGATTGAACGAAGTCGTTATAATCGAAGAAGAAAACGTCTTTACCCCTATATTCAAAAGCTCAACCAGGAAATGGCTGACAAACTGAATGAAAATGAAAACGCATATATCGTCGATTCTATTCCTGTTCCTGTGTGCCAGATAGCTAGAGAAAAACGAAGCAAGATATGTAAAGAAACTTTTGAAAACGCACCAGATAAAGGATTTTCTGCAGTTAGCAAATCTTATTATTACGGATATAAGTTGCATTTGATAACTTCAGTAAGAGGTGTATTTCAAAGTATGGACATGACAAAAGCAAGCGTCCATGATGTACATTACTTGTCAGATGTTAAATATTCCGGATTAAACAATTTTGTTTTGTTAGGAGATAAAGGCTACTTGTCAAAAACGCATCAATTAGATTTATTCACTTCCTGTAATATTAACCTTGCAACTCCCAATAGAAACAACCAGCATATCAAAGAAC
>JALOBU010000031.1 GCA_023228145.1 Bacteroidales bacterium
TTAAAAACAGGGGCAAGGCTTCCGAATAATTGTTTTTTTCAAAAAAGTAGTTTGCATTTTCAAACAATATTGTGTAATTTTTATCCTGCGCAATGGATGCATAACAGATAAAAAAATAGATTAAAGTGAAAATTTTTTTCATAAGACAAAATTTTATTAAAAATCGATGTCTATAAATAAAACTGAATAAAATTAATAAATTTATTTATTAATTAGTTAATGGGGTAGTAAATTTTTAATTTTTTTACAAACGGACTTTTCAACTTATCTCATGGTTCATTAATTTGCTAAATCTTATTTAACAAAATAGCCCCGACCAATTGGCCGAAGCTATTGAAGCAGTTTACCGGGTTTTATCCCTGTGAATGGTTTTTTTGTTTAATTAATAATTTTCTTCCTTTATCTGCATAAACGATTTTGCGTGCAGGCAAGCCGGACAGGTTTCCAGCGCTTTAACCGATTCATAGATATATCCGCAGTTGAGGCATTTCCAGAACACCTTGCCGTCTTTCACAAACACTTTGTCTTCCGAGAGGTTCTGAAGAAGCTTCAGGTATCTCTTTTCGTGCTCGGCTTCCACCTTGGCTATCATCTTAAATGCCGTGGCAACATCTTTGAACCCCTCTTCCGCAGCCACTTCGGCAAAATGAGGATACAGATCGGCCCATTCTTCATGCTCGCCTTCGGCAGCAGCTTTCAGATTTTCCATAGTCGTTCCAATTATTCCGGCAGGGTAAGCTGCGGTTATTTCTGTCATGCCGCCTTCAAGAAATTTAAAGAAACGTTTGGCATGTTCTTTTTCCTGCAAGGCAGTCTCCATAAAAATATTGGCTATCTGTTCGTAACCTTCTTTTCGCGCCACACTGGCAAAAAATTCATAGCGGTTGCGCGCCTGTGATTCTCCTGCAAATGATTTCAGCAGGTTCTGCTCTGTTTTTGTTCCCTTGATTGAGTTTGACATAATTATATTTTTGGGGTTTAATCTTGAATTTTTTATTCAAAGTTAGAATATTTTTAATGCAAAATAAGTAAATTTTTTAATCTTATATAATCACAAAAACCAAATGTACAAATTTTCAAAACCAAATGTACATTATTTTCACAGCTCTAATTCTAATTGTTTGTTCTTATTGCAGTCATATACGGGCAGTTTAACGGTTTTTAAGCGGTTTTATAATACCAATTATAATACGGTAGGTTTTTTGCTGCAAAATGGGCTTATTTTGCTTATATTTGCTCAAAAATTAAAGCAATTAAACTACTTATGCTTGTATCCGGTCAAAAAATTAAACACAAATTAAAGCATAATATAACTTTTGTACGTTTGTTTTTTAGTTGCCGGTACAGGCAAAAAACGTCTGTATCCATACACAAATAAACAAAAACTCGGCAAAAATATATTTAGTTACTATGTACTTTTGGTTTTAATGCCCGTACTTAGAAAAGTAAACAGATTTATAAAAAAATAAATATTTTTGTACCAACTATTAAAAACTATTCTATGGACATTAATGATGATATGAAATTGCAGATAAAACAAATGATTGTTGAAACACTTAACATTAAAGACGTTAACCCGGAAGAAATTCTCAACGATAAGTCATTATTTACAGGCGAAAATACCATTACACTCGATTCCATTGATGGCATAGAACTCATCATGGCCATACAACGTAAATTTGGCGTACGCCTTGATGACCAGAATCTCGCAAGAAACATATTAAACACCGTGGACAGCATGGCGGAGTTTATTTCAGGAAAAACTGTGTGAAAATTTTTTTGCGTAATGAAGAATTCTTACCTCCTTGCGGGTATTGAAACCAACAGTTTATTGAAATTAGTTAAGGCTTATAATATCTCTTATAAACCAAAATATATTTTTCGGTTTTTGTTCCTGTTACAGAATGCCTTATGGGCTTCATTTTTTAAAAAGCTCGAACAAAATCGTTATGCCAGGCAGCTTGAAATGGCTGAGAAACCTGAAAATCCTGTTTTTATTATCGGGCATTGGCGCACAGGAAGCACATTTCTGCACCAACTGATGAGCCTTGATGAGAACATTGTAACCACCAGTTTGTTTCAGACACTTCATCCTGATGGATTTAAATGTGCTTATCCTTATTTCAGACCTTTGATGAAAATGTTTCTTGGGAGTACACGCCCTTTCGACAAAATGAAAATAAATATGGATGTGCCCCAGGAAGATGAATTTGCCTTGTTGAGGCTCACGGCATTTTCCCCTATGCTGGGCATGGTATTCCCTGAAAAAGAAACTTTTTTTCTAAAAAAAATATATGGTTTTTTGCCCGATGGCGAAAAAAATCTCGAAAACTGGAAAAAGCAACTTTTACGTTTTTACACAAAGGTAGTGTGGAACAAACCTGGCCGCCTGCTGATAAAAAACCCTTACCACAGTTTCAGGATACAGCATTTAAAAGAAATGTTTCCCGCTGCGCGCTTTATTCACATCTACCGCAACCCGCTTCATGTGGTACCTTCTACGCTTAACATGTGGTCGGTAGTAGGGGCGCAGAATAACCTGAATGCCCGTTGGAGGAATCCCGATATTGCTGATGTGGCGGAAGTATTAGGCAGTTTACTTGATAATGTTGAAAAAGATTTAAAACAACTGCCTGCCGAAACCTACACCGAAATACGTTATGAAGATATGATAAAAAATCCTATTGAAACCCTCCTGGAAGCATACAAACATTTGGGCATTGAATTAACTCCGGGTTTTGAACAGAAGGTAAAAAAGTATGTTGAAGAAAATAAAAATTATTCAAAAAGTAATTTTGTGCTGACGGCTGCAGAAAAGGAAATTATTGTTCAGAAACTTTTGCGACACATGTTAAGACAACAATACCTCCCTGATGAAAAAAAATAAATTTTTACCAGCCATAGAGCAGAAGTCATTGCCAGAGATTATTAAATTTCAGGAAAAACAACTTCGTGCCGAATTGCAATACTTGCTACAGTATTCAAAATATTATAAACAGCTATTCAGCAAAAACAAAATCAATACCGCAAAAATTAAAACCCTTGCCGACCTGAAAAATATCCCGGTAACCACCAAAGACGAACTACAAAAACATAACAAGAATTTTATTTGTGTTCATTCAAAAGATATCATTGATTACATGACAACCTCTGGTACCCTGGGAGAACCGGTAACTTATACGGCAACCCATCACGACCTGGAGCGCCTTGCCTATAACGAAGCCATGTCTTTTGCCTGTGCAGGAGTGAAACCGGATGATGTGGTACAGATAATGACTACTCTGGACAGGCGATTTATGGCGGGCTTGGCATATTTTCTCGGACTGCGGAAGATGGGAGCGGGCATAGTGCGTGCAGGCTCGGGAGTCCCTGAACTGCACTGGGATTCCATTTTTCGTTACAAACCGAAATACATGATAGTGGTGCCTTCTTTTATTCTAAAACTGATTGAATTCGCTGAAGCCAACAATATAGATTATAGAAATACTTCTTTAAACAGTGCTGTCTGCATTGGCGAACCTTTGCGGAATGCTGATTTTTCACTGAATACCTTAGGAAAACGTATCACGGCAAAATGGCCATTGAAATTGTTTTCTACCTATGCTTCTACTGAGATGGGCTCTGCTTTTACCGAATGTGAAAACAGTTGCGGCGGGCATCTGCATCCGGAGCTTATCATAACCGAATTTCTTGACGATAACAACAACCCTGTTCCCGAAGGAGAACCCGGCGAAATCACTGTAACTACCCTGGGCGTGGAGGGCATGCCCCTGTTGCGTTTTAAAACCGGCGATGTATGTTATCATCACAGCGAACCCTGCGCCTGTGGCAGGAACACCCTGCGCCTCGGGCCTGTCATTGGACGAAAACAGCAAATGATTAAATACAAAGGCACTACTCTTTATCCACCTGCACTATACAGCATTTTGGACGATTTTGACACTATTGAAAATTATCAGGTAGAAGTTTCTTCCAATAAAATAGGCACCGACAATATTTTGATTTATGTGGGCTTGAAAAGCAACAATCCTGCATTTACCGAAAAACTTAAAAGTCGTTTTCGTGCCAGGTTGCGTGTGATACCTGAAATAAAAATTATGGACCCCGCCAAATTAAACCTCATGATTAGTCCACCCACAAGTCGCAAAGCAATTAAGTTTATTGATAGAAGAATGGAATTATAATTGTTTCCTGTATTTTATTTGTTTTCTAATCCTTATCCTTGCCTGCGTGACACAGTCGGGCAGGTTTGAAGTATTGATAACAGCTGTCAGGTTTGGGATAAAGACAAGACCCTCGTTGTGATTTGCTTTCTAATTCTTATCTTTGAAGTATTGATAACAGCTACTAATAAAGGTGCCCGTGCGATTGCATTGTTGTGATTTGCTTTCTAATTCTTATCTTTGAAGTATTGATAACAGCGGGATACTGGTGCAATAATTGAACAGGACAGTTGTGATTTGCTTTCTAATTCTTATCTTTGAAGTATTGATAACAGCATTGAGGAGTTAAAAAAATGACAGGCATATGTTGTGATTTGCTTTCTAATTCTTATCTTTGAAGTATTGATAACAGCCATTTCTTTAGAAGTAACCACATACTGTGGGTTGTGATTTGCTTTCTAATTCTTATCTTTGAAGTATTGATAACAGCAGGACTACCTCTCTCTCAGTAAAGAAATATGTTGTGATTTGCTTTCTAATTCTTATCTTTGAAGTATTGATAACAGCCAGCGGCGTTGGTGGCGGGTGGATTGCCTCGTTGTGATTTGCTTTCTAATTCTTATCTTTGAAGTATTGATAACAGCCGCAATGCCCCGATAAAAAAAAACCTGATAGTTGTGATTTGCTTTCTAATTCTTATCTTTGAAGTATTGATAACAGCAATAAACCAAAATATAATACACATGAAAACGTTGTGATTTGCTTTCTAATTCTTATCTTTGAAGTATTGATAACAGCTGTTCAGGGAATAGAAACCCAGACTTGTAAGTTGTGATTTGCTTTCTAATTCTTATCTTTGAAGTATTGATAACAGCACTGTTGAAGAAAGCAAACGTGAAGACTTTGTTGTGATTTGCTTTCTAATTCTTATCTTTGAAGTATTGATAACAGCCATGGTACAAAGCGACAATGCAAAGATAGCGTTGTGATTTGCTTTCTAATTCTTATCTTTGAAGTATTGATAACAGCCTTAACTTCAATCATTCTTTATTTTCTTCAGTTGTGATTTGCTTTCTAATTCTTATCTTTGAAGTATTGATAACAGCGTACCGCCATCAAAGATATTATATGCTTGTGTTGTGATTTGCTTTCTAATTCTTATCTTTGAAGTATTGATAACAGCAAAGTAAGATAAATCTTTTCCATTCATACAGTTGTGATTTGCTTTCTAATTCTTATCTTTGAAGTATTGATAACAGCAATCAGTTTTTAGTCGAGATAAGAAAATATGTTGTGATTTGCTTTCTAATTCTTATCTTTGAAGTATTGATAACAGCACTTGGGGCAAAGCTTCGCAATGCCCCGATAGTTGTGATTTGCTTTCTAATTCTTATCTTTGAAGTATTGATAACAGCCGATTGATATTGTTAGTTTGAAATCAATAGTTGTGATTTGCTTTCTAATTCTTATCTTTGAAGTATTGATAACAGCAATAAGAATTTAATTTACGTATGGCGGGCGTTGTGATTTGCTTTCTAATTCTTATCTTTGAAGTATTGATAACAGCTTTTTTAAATTTATTTTTATGACACTTATGTTGTGATTTGCTTTCTAATTCTTATCTTTGAAGTATTGATAACAGCAAAATGATTATGAAATTGCGAATTGAAAGAGTTGTGATTTGCTTTCTAATTCTTATCTTTGAAGTATTGATAACAGCAAAAGCTATGAAAAGTGCATAAAATAGGCAGTTGTGATTTGCTTTCTAATTCTTATCTTTGAAGTATTGATAACAGCTTAAGATTAATAAATAAATGAATGAATTAAGTTGTGATTTGCTTTCTAATTCTTATCTTTGAAGTATTGATAACAGCACTGATTATATTAATAAATTTAATGAAGTAGTTGTGATTTGCTTTCTAATTCTTATCTTTGAAGTATTGATAACAGCATACCGCGCTTAAATATCAATAATATCAAGGGAAACAAGCTGTTTTTAAGCTAAAAAAAATGAAGAAATCCCTCTGCTTTTTAACCCAACAGAGGGATTTTTTTATTTCTGTTTTTGATACTGTCGGGGTGACTGATATGTGTGTATGGCTTGTGCGCAGTCACCCCGACAGTTTATTTTAAAACAGTTCCAGCTGCTGGGGCGGCGGCTTTGCTTCAGCAGGTTTTTGTCCATAAAAGATTTCCATGCTCCCGAATTGCTTGTCGGTAATAGACAATATTCCCACATGACCCAGCTCGGGCAGCAATTTTTTTACCCGTTTAATATGCACTTCGGCATTTTCCACACTGGCACAATGCCTCACATATATCGAAAACTGAAACATGGCAAACCCATCGGCCATGATATCCTTGCGGAAACGTGCCGCTACTCTTTTTTCTTTTTTGGTTACCACAGGCAAATCGAAAAAAACAAGCACCCACATGATACGGTATTGGTTTAATTTAATTAACATAAAAAAATCTGCTATTAATTAAACATATAAACGGTCAGGTTGAACCTGTCGAAAGCTGAACCGTTTATTGTAATTAATATTAAAGTTAATTTTTAATGACAGTATTATCTTTATAGTATAATCAAATCAGTTCAGGATAAATTATTTTGCGTGATTCGCCTTCAAAACATTTGTATAGCGAAGCCGTTGTTCGTTGCAAACCCACCATCAGCGGGCTGTTTTCACCATCAATAGTAATGTCCATGGCAGGTATCGAAAGCAGTTGCAGTTTTAATTCCTTCGTCAGTTCCGAATAATCGTTTCCTTTATATACAATATCACAAACAATGCTGTCCACAAAAGGCCGGTAGGGTTCCATAATATCGTCGGCCAGGCAATAGGCGTTGTATTTATTTTCGTGGTGTATGCCTAATGTGGGCAACATGCCACTTGCCACAAGCCCCCGGGCAACTACAGCTCTTAAGATAGCATAGCCATAATTCAGCAGATTATTGGGCGGGCTTCCTTCCCTGAATCTTTTAAATCCCAGATTTGCCGGAAAAATATTTTGCCAGTAATGGGCTGCTGCCTGTGCTTCATAATTATCAGGGTCGCCCGAACGCACAACGCCCGCCCATTTCAGCATCCACGAAACATCTTTCCCATAACGTTTTAACAGGGCCGCCTGGTTGCGTATTTTTGCAATAACTGTTTGCTGCCACAACTGCTTTTTTACCGGAACGCTTGCATCCAGTTGCACCCTGAACCTTTCGTTTTGCACACTGTTGACATCTAAAGGTAAAAACAAACCGGAGGGCATATGTGTTTCAGAACAGCTTATCAACGCAACATTATTGTCGAGTAATGCAGCCATCAGCGCCTGCGTTATGGTTAGCTGTTTGTCGTCAAATATGACTACTCCGATGTCTTCAATAGGTATGGATGTCCCTTGTGTTTTTTTGAAATTCTCAGGTAATTCATCGTTTTTTTCCACCTGTGGCAATTTTACTATCAGGTTTTTGTTTTCAAGATGCAGATAGGCAGGATTCCCGAAATAAAGGGTTCTTTTTATCATAAATTAAAATATCAATCCGTTTTCTTTTGCCCTGTGAAGATTAATAATTTTTCATTTTGATTTTTGTAATAGGAGTTGTATGATGAAAATTCCCAATCCTCTGGTTTCTTTACCAAGCCTGCTTTAACAGGGTTGTTATGTATATAGTTAAAACAAACTTGCGAATACTCTTTTGCGGGATTCGGAACATTAATCAATGCTCCCTGATTGGTGTTGAAAAAGGAAGGCGAAATACCTGAACTTTTTGTAAGGCACTCCGCTTTGGTTTCTTCGCGAAATAAACCACCGCTTCTGTTTTCCTGATTATTAACAGCACGTGTATAAGAGCGAAGCATAATGCCTATTGCAGAATTAAAATCCCTCCGCTTACTGTCGGGGTGACTGACTCCTGCGTTTGGCTTGCGCGCAGTCACCCCGACAGTTTCTCCATCTTTATCGTATGGCTTTTGCGCAGTTTCCCCGACAGTTTCTCCAATAATTACCTCGTTCACATACACCATCAGATGAAAATGATTCGGCATCAGGCAATACGCCAGCACATCCGCATAAGGCAAAACATGCATTTCCAGCTTTTTCAGAAAAAACAAATAGTTCTCTATTTTATAAAATATTTTTTCACGGTTGTTGCCCTGGTTATAAATGTGGAAGATATGTTCTGTTTCAAAATGCATCAATAAAATAGTACTATCTGATTACAAAAGGTTCACCGTCTTTACCGAATTCAATATCTATCAATTCTATGTCTTCGGTATCTTCTTCTAAAATATATTGTGAGATATTAAAATCTTTACAAAACTTAAAGCCATTGTCTTCTGCAAAAGCATTGGCGCCATAAATAATATTATGAACCAAAACATAGTCTGTTTCAATCATCTCAGCTTCATTTGCTTTTTCAACTATTTCATCCACTTCGTTTTTATCAATATGGAATTTATAAGCACTGTCTTTGGTGCCAAGTGCAAAAATATCAACAAGGAAAATTCCTATGGTGTATTTACCTGTTTTATGCAATCGGGTAACTATTATGGATGCAAGTCCTATTTCCTGCCAGTTTACATTGATATAACATTTGTCAATGGGCAGGTTTCTGGAAAAGTTTTTTATGTAGTTTTCAGGGGATACTTTTTGCTGTTTTTTATGGCTCATAAAATATTTTTTTTGAATTGCATAAATTCATCTTTTATCTTTCCTCACTTTAATGAGTTGTTCAACATCTGCTTTGTCCTTGAGCCGTCCTGTAACTATTTTGCTTGTTATCAAATCATCATACATTAGCACGGGAAACTTATAATTCTCTAATTTAAGAAATACCTTACGGCTAAAGGCCTCATCAAAATTCAGCCCCTCAATGCGGGTTAAAAAATCAATACGCTCAGGTTCCTCTCCTATATGAAATATTACAACGTCGCTGAAGTTTAATTTTTCAATAATTTTTATGTCACCTGGATTGAATTTTAATTGTGTAAACACTTCCATAAGTTTGATTTTGTTCTCTTCTGTTGGGCGAAGCCATACGTCCATATCGCCGGTAGTTCTTACATAACCGTGGAATATCACGGCATATCCGCCTACAAGGATAAAATCTACCTTGTATTCGAGCAAGGCGGCGAGCATTTCCTGATGTGCAGGGTGTGTTATATTCATAAATCAAGGATTATTTTTTTTGTTGACCAATCGGGTTTAACAAATTTGTAAAAGCGGTTCATCAATTCCAGGAACCTTTCAAATCGTTTTTCGGGTGTGAGTTTCGCCCAGTAATTGAGTTGAGAATTTTCGACATCATCAGGTGATTTAGAAATTGTGATTTTTTTTGTTGAAGTATATGGAGCAGCAGGTTCTTCAGCAGGATTATTACTGTTGTATGAATTTGTATTTGATTTTTTTGATGGAATGCTTGGTGAGACATTGCCGAGGCGGTCAACGTTAATTTTTATACAAATCTCCTTTATTGACTTTTGATCATATGAAGCAGTTTTATCATCATATGACCCAGAAAGCTTTTGTTTTTTTTCATTCCAATTTAAATCCATTTCTTTGGGGTAAATACTTTTTGCAAATGAGTTTTTAGAGAAATAAACAGTTACACCTGAAAAATCATTCACATTGTACATTCTTTCTATTTTATTTTTATCAACCTTTCGAAAATCAATAAGATGCGGCATTTCAATTTCTTCTTGTTTCGGAATGTAAACCAAATCTAAAGGAGATAAGAAATCAGACAAAGTAAATCCTTCATCATTCATTTCAGGAATCGCTTGTGACCCTTGTTTTAACCTTTCAATTACAATATTTAGAGGTATTGAATCATAACTCCGTTTACCATCTTTTGATTCATAAACAGCAAAAAACAAGTTAGTACCTTTGGCTGCTTCAACATATTTATCTTTCTTATTTCCACTTTCACCCAATGGGAATTTACTTCCAAGTTCAAAAATTCTGACCTTTTTAATTGGTTTGTGAGCTTTACCGTCATTAAATTGTTTGATATTAGCGTTCATTTCTTCCAAACCTTCTGGCGTGAAAGCAAGTTCCGGACTATTGTTTTTGTATGCCAGATAGTTTTTCAGGATTTTTTGTACGCCAGTATCTGTAATAGATTCTATGGACTTTAAATTAAAAGTAGTATCAATATCTTTTCTTGTAGCTGTAAGAATTTTTCCTTTAGGAACTTTTATCCGTTTTAAATCTACCTTACCAGAAACTGTTTCTTTGTGCAATGGTTTTCGGATAGCCCAGTTCATACCTTTTTGTTTAATGGTTGCTCTTACTTTTTTACCATCTTTTTCAATCCACTTTTGGTAATTATTAGTTGCTTTGTTTATTACGCGAAGGTTTTGCTTGAAGCTGATTACTACAGTTTCCAATTCATTCTTTGCTTCAATTGTGAAATTATCCCATGGCTTTTTAAATTCTTTAAAAACATCTCTTTCAACTACTTTGTTTGTTTTCTTATCAATCCAAGATTCCTTAACTTTATGCCTTAATTTATTTTGCAAATCGTATCTCGAGGTCTCTGATTTTGCTGATTGATTATTCAAAAGATTTACATGGTCTCTTGTCATACAAGCAATTACCAAAGCATCCATAGCATGATGCCGGTGGTCAATCCTTTTCTTTTCGATTCTTTTTGAATCAATTGGAGAGTAGTCAACAGGTAAGAATTTTTGATGTTGCTCGTTCCAATATGTGAAGGCAGTACTGTTTGTAAGCCGATTCATCCTTTCAAAACGAGGTAAAATTATTTCATTCCATACATCGTTCAACCCCCAATCCTGTTTTAATACCGATGTAATTTTACCATTCCCCGGAATGAGGTTTTTAGAGTTAACACCATCATCTTCTTTTTCCTCGCGTACAATATTCGATAGTATACCCGAAATGTACCTGCTGATATAACGAGTATCGTTCATTTGCCGTGCAATCATTTTCTCGGGAATATCATCCAGTAACAAATTTTGACGTTTGGTCTTGTTCTTGGAATAGTATTCGTTAATAAATTTTCTGTACTCTTCCTCTGTTAAGACTCTTGCTGTTTTTCCAAAACCTAATTCAATTTCCTGTCCAAAATGATTTTTTATAAATTCCAATCCAAGCTGTTTATCTTTCAATTGATTAACTGCCGACTCACAAATCACTTTGTTATTGAAGCTGTCGTCAAAATAACGTGATTTAGGAATTATATGCTCAATTTGATAATCCTCCGAGAATAAACGAACAAGCGGTATTATTTGCCCGGTATAAGGAGAACGATATTTCTGTTCAAGCCAAAGTTTATATCGTTGTAATTCCGATTTACTTGGCTGGGCTGTTTTGCTTATTTTGATAATATCTTCCGGCAGGTCGGTAATTGAATTTAAAACTCCATCTTCATATATTCGCAGAGCTTCATGTTGTAATGGAGAGTATGGTCGTACATTTTCAACCGGTAATTTCCCGTCTGCATTCTCTTTCAGTTCCAACAATAATGCTTTAATCCGTAAATTTGTAGCTTCGTTTTTGCTTCCTTGTTCTGTTAGCCATTTACGGTCTTCTGCAGTATTTTTCATTTCACGTCCTAATTCAACGTGTATTTCACTGAAAAAATCTTTCGCTCCTTGCCCGAATTGCTTCCATATATCCCTAACCATACGCAATGTTTCAGTAATCACCTGTTCAACAATTGGGTTACGCAGTGAATGTTGTTTGAAATTTTCAAGATATTGTTCCAGTTCGGCAGCAGAATTCCACTTCCCGGCAATATCAGCTTCAGAATGGCGATCGTAAATCACATAGCTTGCCAGCCATATAGGCAATCCTTGAAAATGAGTGTTGTCAGTAAGATTTATTGCTTTTTCTCTGACGCGGGTTTTAATGCTTTCATCGCATTCACCGGAAATAATCTTTTCAATTCGGTTTTGCGTTTTAGTATCAATAGCATCCCAATTCCAATACTTGCCGAGCCTAATTAATGGCAGAAGTTTTTTAATAGCCTTTTCGGAATAAGCTCCGTATTCGCTTGGGAATGGCGGAAACTTCCTGAATTCTTCAATAAAAGAGTTTTTGTCCAACTTATATTTGCCAGCGAATGTTTCTAATGCTTTTTCATACTGCTTCTTGTCTGTTACTGAATAGATAATATGCCACAAATGTTGCTCTATTTCTGAAGTCAGAAAATTGGCAGGAATATTTTTGACTTTTTCCAATCTTCGTCTGATTTCATAACCGGTTGTATTGCACGGATATTTTTTCGAGTTATCTTCTTCTTTTGAATCGTCAAAAACATAGTTCCAGCGATATTTTGCAATTTCTTTTTCAACTTCCTTGTTGAAGCCGGTTGGTTTAGCACTTGGAAATTTCTCTTTTAATGCTGGGCTGACCAAATGTTTCAGAATATCTTTATGTCCAACCTCTTTTTGTGTCATCAGAAAATCAAAAAGATTGACAACATCATGCGAGTTTCTTAAAAATTCAGCAGTTACATCTGTATCATCTGCTTTCAGGTATATTTTTAGGTTCGAGAGCCATTGCCACACACGAAATTCCTGATAAAGCGGGTGGGATTTAGGAATAGTTTTCAAATATTCCTTTACCTGATTGCCGTCTTTGTTTTTATAGATTCGATATTCCAACGAACAATTGCCAATAGAAGATTTTTGACTACGGAGCGGACGTTGGTAAAAAATAATATCTTCAACAAACAAATGTACAAAATCCCTTTTGCTCAAAACGAGTTGTTGAGCCTCATTATTCCGATATAGTTCGCGTACACAATCGTTATACAAATCATCAGTAAATAACTCAGGTTGTAATTCAATCTGCTTCTTGAGAATGGCAATTAATTCGTCTTTATAAAACTTACGCTCAATAGTTCGAACTAATTTGCCTCGTATTTTTTGAGAAGGGTTTTTGAGTAAATTATTATAAATATATGTACCTACTGTTGTACCAGCATCTTTTATTTCTTTTTCTGTTTTTATTTTTATGAGTTTCCATTTTTTCTCCCAGTCTTCTTCGGTGGGGATAGAGAATCTTCTCTTTAAAGTTCCATCATCTTCAAACCTATCATTACCATCTTTATCCAAATCAATTGTTGCGATAATATTTTTTTGCAATCCAACCCAATTAGGTACTTCTTTGGAAAAATACTTGCCAATATCTCCATTTTCAAGAGTGATTTGTATAACTTTCAAACCTTTATATATTGAGCCCGTTTCAACAATGCTGTTAATAATTTGTGTATCGAAGTATATTCTTGTTTGAGCGGTTCTCGTTGCATCTGCATCATCCTCACCCCGCAATTGATAATAACCCCGCTTTTGATTGAAGTTTAGGATTATCCAGGCCAATTCTTCTTTTGTAATCTTTTGGCTCAATGCTTTCTTTCGCAAATAATAAATCGTCCAATCGTAAGGTATCTTTGTTTCTTTTCCGTTTGTCTTTGTGTAAAATAATTGAGGTTGCGATTGTTTAAAATCTTTCAACATTTCCTCAAATGAGTTTTTAAATATAAAATCTCGGTTATAAGTCAGTTTTGGTTCAGATTCATCCACAAACTGGCCGTAATGTTTATCGAAATCTATTTTCTGAGCATAATGTTCGGGTAAGAAACCCAATACATTTAGTACTCGATGTAATCTTTCACGCCTTAGTAAATTTCTTTCCCTGATACGGCGGATTCCTCTATAACTTGTTCGTGCTGCGGTTTGCGTTTCCAATGGTTTCCCGCCAGAAAATGTATCTAAAACATCCTGAGTCATCGGAATTATCCTACTTCCCATTCCCAAAATCTTCTTTTCATCGGCATCCACCAATGCCCACCCAATACTATTAGTACCTAAGTCTAATCCTAAAATCTTTTTCATGCGTTAAAAATTTGTTATGAAAATACAAAAAAATATTTGCAACTATAATTTTTATTTTTATTTTTGTAATTGAATTAGAAGCAAATCACAATAAGGATTATTCCGTTGTGAAAACATTTAAGGCGGTTCGCCAATTGGTGAATCGCCTTTTTTTATTACATGCAATTTCTTTCTTTTTATAAAAAAAAATACCGGCAAACTCAATAAAAATTATATTTTTGTCCGTAGCTTATAAGTTCGTATTATTCTTTGTGAAGATGAAAAAAATCAAATTGCTTCTTTTGTCCTTGATGTTTTATTTCCCGCTGGCTGGCACAGCCGGCACTTTTCTGGATGTGAGTATCTTCTCCTCTTATCAGATAAATGCATTAAATTTTACTGTTGTTACAGGTAAATACACCCTTTTCGATGCCGATAAAATGATTACCGACATTGTAAGAGATGAAACACTCACATTCAAAATAAAAAATGATAGCATACTGGTGAGCAAGGGTACTAAATACCTGGGCGCTTTTACTTCTCTGTACATCAGCGGCACCGCCTTGCTTAATAATTTTAAAATCAAGCCTCTGAATAAGGGCATCTCCGAACGATGTTACGATGACGATTTGAGGCTTACAGCTGCAGATGGTTTCTTTTTGCTGACCAATCATGTAGAGCTTGAGAATTATGTGGCCGGCGTGGTGCAATCCGAAGGCGGCGGCAGTTCTAAAGACCATGAATTTTTTCAGGTGCAGGCTATCACCTGCCGCACCTATGCCCTTAACAACATAAAAAAACACGCAAAAGAAGGTTTTAATTTGTGCGACAGCATTCATTGCCAGCTATACAATGGGCGCTGTAAAAACAATGAAATACTTGCCTCTGTCTATAAAACTGCCGGAGAGGTTATTGTGGATAAAGGTAACAATATGATTTCTGCGGCATTTCATGCAAATTCGGGAGGTATGACTGTCAACTCCGAAGATATCTGGAAGATACCTACTTCTTACCTCAAAGCTGTTGCGGATACGTTTTCGATCAAAATGCCCGGGTCAACATGGGAGTACCAGATATTGCAGAACAACTGGCTTGAATACTTGTCAAGCCGTTTTAATTACCCCGTGAATGACCCTGTTAAAAAAGAATATGCGCTTAATTTCAAACAGGAAAACCGAAAAGTTTTTTTCTCCGACAGCATTTTACTGAGCACAATTCGCTTTGACCTTGGCCTTAAATCAACATGGTTTTCCATTGAACATCAGGGCGCATATCTCATTTTTAAAGGGAAAGGCCATGGACATGGTGTGGGATTAAGCCAGCAGGGAGCCATACGTATGGCACAGCTGGGATACAATTTTATTGACATCATTAAATTTTATTATAAGGACGTGGAAGTTGTAAATTATGACGAGCTGATGATTAAATGAACTTAAATCAGAAATAAAAATCATTTTAAAGCTTTTGGTATTCAAATTTTGTTAACCTTTCCCCTGAAAAACTCATGTTCTGGAACCGCTACCCTTTAATTCGGTTGATGTTGCCGTTTTTGTGCGGTGTTTTGACAGAAGTGGTTTTGAGCATTCATATTTTAATTCCCCTATACGTATTCCTTTTGTTGCTGGCGCTGATGAGTGCCTTCACTTTTTTCCTACAGAAAAAGCTGGCCTTTTCGCTGCGTTGGCTGACGGGTATGCTGATAACAATTTTTTTTATTTTGGCAGGGTATCAGGTGGCAGCCCTGCGCGCTCCGGAAAATAACAATGATTTTTTTGCAAAATATACTCAAGAACCCACTTATGCGATAATCACTTTAACTGAGCCTCCCCAATTAAAAGAGAAGTCATGTAAGATGATTGCGGAAGTGAATCATGTAAGAGACAGCACCGGATGGAAAAGCACTTCAGGAAAAGCGGTGATATATTTTGAAAAAGACTCATTCTCCGAAAAATTAAAATACGGTGACAAACTTCTGATTAAGGCATTTTTTACAGAGGTTATGCCTCCTGCCAATCCTATGGAGTTCAACTATAAACAGTATCTCGCTCATCGTGGTATTTTTTATCAGGCTTATGTGAAAAGCAATACTCATTTGCTGATTGCAGTTGATGAAGGCGGCAGCATTCCCGGCTTTGCATATCGCCTCAGGGATAAGCTTTTGAAGATACTATCTGAAGAGGGAATTTCAGGCAGCGAATATGCCGTGATATCTGCCATGCTGCTGGGAAATACCGACAACCTGGACCCCGAAACCATCAAGAGTTATCAGGGCAGTGGCGCCATGCACATCCTTAGTATTTCGGGATTGCATGTCGGAGTGGTGTTTATAGTGCTGAACTTTTTATTGCAGTTTCTCGATAAATTCAGGCATGGTAAAATTCCCAAAGCCATACTTCTTCTTTTATGCATATGGCTTTATGCTCTGATAACCGGCATGTCTCCATCAGTGCTGCGCGCAACAGCCATGTTCAGTTTTGTTATCGTGGGGAAAGCATTTCGTCAACCTCCAAACATTTATAATACCCTTGCGGCATCTGCCCTGTTGTTGATTTTGTTTAATCCTTTTATCATTACGGCAGTGGGGTTTCAGCTTTCTTACCTTGCAGTGATTGGCATAGTAACGATTTATCCTTTTATTTATAAGGCCTGGAGCCCTAAATATAAGATTATTGATAAAGTTTGGTCGTTGATTGCAGTTTCTCTTGCGGCACAACTTGCTACCTTTCCTTTGTGTTTGCTTTACTTTCATCAGTTTCCAAATTATTTTCTGTTGGCAAATATTGTAGCTGTTCCGCTCTCAGGTTTGGTAATATACCTTGGACTTGCGGCTTTAGCGTTGAGTGCCGTCCCTGTGCTGTCAGCCCTTATTTCAAAAGCGCTGGTGTTTTCATTAAAATTGCTTAATGGTTCTGTAGATTTTATTGAAAAACTTCCTTATTCTGTCTCCGATGCAATTTACATATCGTTTGCAGGAATGATACTGATTTATCTCTTGATTATCATGTTGTCTTTTTTTCTCTATAAAAAAAGCGGAAAAGCATTCTCAGGCTCTTTGGCTGTGTTGTTCATTTTGCTCATATTTGTTTCTTTCCGCCAGGCACATTCACTGGAACAGAAATTGATTGTAGTTTACAATATCAACAAACATACTGCTGTGGATTTTGTTGATGGCCAAAGATGTTTTTTCGTTGGAGATTCCCTCTTACTGAACGATGCAAAAAAACAGGCGTTTCATATTTACAATGAAAGGGTGCACCTAAAGGTTGATGAGGTAACACCCATTATGCTGAATGCTTCATACGAAGATTCAAAGAAAAATACTTTTTATAAAAAAGCCGGTTTTGTTTATTTTGCAGGGAAAAAGCTTGGTTTTATTAGCAAGACGGTTTTTAACACTAAGCTCATAACGCTTGATTATTTGCTTCTGCTGCAGAATGTGGATATGAAAATTGAAGACATTATGAAGCAATATAAATTTAAGCTTCTCATTATGGATGCTTCAAATTCAGTAAGAAATATTGAAAAATGGATACAGGAATGTAACAACCTGGGTATTCCATATTATGTAACAAGAAGGGCAGGAGCGTGGATTGAAAATGTTAACCATTCGAACAAATGAACCAGATTCAAATTATAACCTTAATCATTTTTGGTATTACCTATATCGGGATAATCTTTACGCGTTTGCCATGGATAAATATTGACCGGCCTTCGGCAGCTTTTTTCGGTGCAGTGGCGATGATATTGTTTGGCGTGATAAGTTTCGAAGAAGCGATGTTCGCCATTGATTTTAATACCATCACGCTCTTGCTGGGCACGATGATTATTATTACTACTTTGAAACTCGACGGTTTTTTTTCGCTCATAGCACACAAAACGATGGCTTTTGCAAAAAACCAGTTTCGTCTTTTGGTAATTATAACTTTTGTAACGGGCATCTCCAGCGCTTTTATGGTGAACGATGCTGTAGTGTTGTTGTTTACTCCCGTAATAATCATGATATGCTCTTCTTACAAAATAAACCCTCTCCCTTTTTTGATTGCTGAGATTCTGGCTTCCAATGCAGGCAGCGTGATGACGATAACCGGCAACCCTCAAAACATGATTATTGGCATGAATTCACAGATACCTTATGGGCTTTTTCTCCTGCATTTATTACCGGTGGCATTTCTAAGTATGAGTGTAATTGTATTTGTTGTAAGGATGTTATATCCGGCAAACTTCAGCAATAAAACGCCTTTGAAAATTTCGGGAGACAAATTTGACTATAATTTTAAATCCATGAGAGTGTCTGTCCCGATTTTTTTCACGGTTTTAATTTTGTTTTTTACAGGGCATTATCTGAATATATCCATCCCGATGATAGCGCTCATAGGAGGTTCACTTATTCTGATTTTCGGGAAAATAAAACCATCAAAAATTATTAAGGAAGTTGACTGGGTGTTGCTTTTGTTTTTTGTATCTTTATTTATTGTGGTGAAAGCTGTCGAAAATGCAGGGCTGATGGCTTATCTTGTATCTTCAAACCCGCTTGCAGATAATATGTCTGGAGTTTTAACGCTGCATGGTATTTCGTTTGTCGCTTCACAAATAGTCAGCAATGTTCCGTTCACCATTGCGATATTGCCACTGATGAAAAGCATACATTCCGATGTATTATGGCTGGCACTGGCCTCGGCATCAACACTGGCAGGTAATGCAACCATCATTGGCGCCATGGCAAACCTGATTGTGATTGAATCGGCAAAAAATTACAATATCAAAATAAAGTTTTTCGAATTTTTTAAGGCAGGCATCATCACAACATTATTAACCTTTATTATATCTTTAGGAGTACTATGGACTGAAATGTTGCTGGGAGTGTTGTAATGCTCTATTTGCAATGCTTTACGAAAAACCTTCCCACTTTAAATCCTGCAATTCCGTATGCATTTTTAATTTTCAGCTGCATATCTTTCATCTCTGCATTGTTCTGAGCTATACCAGTCACATCTGACATTTCAAATGTTGCTTTCACCTGGCTGTTATCAGAAGTTTTTACGATGCTGAAAGTAAGGTTAATGTATGTGTCCCTGTTGGTGCCTCCGGCACCGGCATAATAACCGGGCTCGGTTTTGGTAGTAGTAACAATAAGTGTGTATTCGGTATTGTCATCATCTTTGCTGAGTTCTATGCCGATTTTTTTAACTCCGGTATTGAACTGTTCAATGAACTTGGGCTCGTAATTGTCTTTTCTGTCAGAAACCCACTTAGCTGCAAATTTATCATAATCAGGGGCTTTCCTGAATGAAGCACGTTTCTGTTGCAGGTATTGCTCTTCCGTGAAATCACCTACTTTCATGCCTTCATATACAAATTCTACCGTGATGATTTTTTGCTCTTTTAGTATGCTGAGGTCTCCGTCAAGATTTTCCACTTCCTGTGCATGGGATAATTTGCACACATTGGAAATTATAATGCAAAACAGGCACGACAAGATGAATTTGAAAGTTTTCATAAAAATTTTGTTTAATAATATGTTAAAAGTATTTTTTACAAATGTACAATATGTTTAAAATTATAAAAAGAATAAATTAAAAAATTATGTGATTAAAAGATGTTTTTAATTTTTTAATTGTTTTAAAGTTAGCATATTACATATGTGTATGTAATATTGTTTTAATATAGATCGGACGTGAAAATACCCTGATATATTTGCTGAGAAGTTTGTTAAACTTCGCAGCAAATACGTGTTTCATAATAAAAAAGAGGGCATTTCCCTCTTTGTAGTGACCCCGGGGGGACTCTAATGACTGCACCATATTTTTTCAATTTACATTAATTTTCTTATATATCAAGGCTTTTGGCAATTTTGCAAAATCACCGAAAGAACCAAAAAGTGGATAAAATGTTGAAAATGTTTTACCCTTTTGTTTTACCCCTTATTTTTTTTTGTATCTTTGTAGAAAATCAACGAAAATGGCTACAGTCAAGGTAATCAGAAAATCTGAAAAAACAAATAATAGTAAACAGGCGCCCTTATATTTAAGAATTATTAAGGACCGCAAACCAAAATATGTGGCCTTGGGTATTTTACTTAAAAAAGAAGAATGGGATGAAGGTAAATCCAGAGTGACCAAAAAACATTATAATTCAGGGTATTTGAATAAGTACATTGCTAAAAAAGTTCTCGAAGCTGAGACACTAAGCCTTGATCTGGATAAGGGAACAAAATTCATTACTTCCAAAAAGATAAAGGAAGACATTATGGGAAAGCCGCCAACGGATTTCTTTATCTATGCACAGAAATTTATTACAATGTATGAAAACTCCAGAAGTTACGGTGTGTATAAGAAAGTAAAAACGGTTGTTGATAAATTGAAGAAATATAATAATGATGCCCCTTTGATGATAAATGAAATTGATTATACCTTTCTTAAAAAATATGAAGATTATTTAGTGAAAAAGAAAAAAAATGGTCAGAATACCATCACCAGTAATTTTAAGGTCATCAGGAAACTCATCAATGAGGCCGTCAATGAGAATATCATTACGCGTAATGATAACCCTTTTTATAAGATCAAGTTAAAGAATGAACCATCTAAAAGGGAATTTCTTACCGAAGAAGAACTTGAAACCATTGAAAAACTTAATTTACCGGTGGGCACCAATATCTGCGATTATCGCAATGCTTATGTTTTTGCCACGTATGCCGGTGGTTTGCGAATTTCTGACATTCTCCAACTCAAATGGCAAAATTTTGATGGCGAACGCCTTAATCTGATAATGGCCAAGACAAACCGTCAGTTAAACATTAAATTGCCTGGCAAAGCTATTGAGATCATCAATATTTATAAAAAGGAAGACAGCAAGTCTGAGCATTTTATTTTCCCTTTCCTTCGTAATGACAAAGATTATTCATCGCCCAAGGTGCTTCTTAATTCTTTGTCTTCTGCCACTACCATGGCCAATCATGCTTTGATTAAAATTGCTAAAAAAGCAAAAATAAAGAAACATTTGAGCTTTCATACAAGCCGTCATACTTTTGCTACCCGGGCGCTTCGTAAGGGCATCAGGATAGAGTACGTTTCAAAATTATTGGGCCATGCAAGTATCAAGGAAACCCAGGTCTATGCTAAGATCGTAAATGAAGAACTTGACAAGGCAATGGAAGTTTTTGATATAGTACCTTTAAAACCCGAAGAGAATAAAAAGGAATAAAAATATTATCCGGGTTTATTTCGTGAACTTCTTCATCAGTTCACAGGCCTGAAACCAGTAAAAGAATGCCTCAGGGTTTGTCTTTTTCAGTTTGTTTAGCTTCGTGTTGAATGGCTGGTCGATGATGGCGTCCCTGATTTGTTCCGGTTGAACATATTTTTCGATATGTGTTTTATCCGATCTTACCAGGCTTGACAGGTATGCTGCCTTGGCTGCATCGGGAATTGCTCTTTCAATATGATATGGCTCGGAGAATATATATGCTCGCACCCGGTTTATCCCCTCCAGCAATGCTGCAAAATCGCCTTTACCGTCCTGGCCTCTGGTGCTGATGCATAAGGCAGTCTGATAAATATCTTCGAGAACATCATCCGCGCTGATTTGCAAGCCACGGTATTTAGCTTCTGTCAAGGCAAATTCATGGAAAGTTCTCCGAACAGTTTCCATATCTTCAGCCTTGTCAAACAACATCCCTATGTCATACAACTGCTTACATATTTCCATCGCGGTGCTGTTGCCTCCCTTTGTATATGTGACTCCCGTTGTGTTAGGTGCAAAAGCTGTCATTTTATCACCGAGTATGTCTTCGAACCCTGGCACATTCACTTCTAAAGCATCAGCGGTATTCAGAATAAAGGGGGTGGCTATCTTCACCTTTTTTAAATGCCTGTATTTTGGTGTTTCATAAAGCACATCCAGCAACACATAATCCAGATCAAGTGCTGTTTTATGTACAGGCTCATAATAAAACTTGAAGTGTGCTTTGTCGATCTCCGACTTTGCCTTCCGGCCCTGCTCTTCAGTTTTTACGAAACCTTTGTTTAAAACAGCCTTTTCAACTTTGGGTAATAATGCTATATGCTCCGGTACAACGATGTCAATATCAATGGATAGTCTTTTAGTGCTTCCGCTGAGCAGCATCAGTGCGGTTCCGCCCTTGAAAACAAATTCTATCCCGCTTTCGCTGAGTCCTTCTAACACAGCAAAAGCCCTGCAGACTTTTTCTATCAGGGTTTTATCGGCATTCCTGTTTTTTACAGACACCTCGTTAAGCCATCCTATGCTAAATGTTTTTTGATCTATCATGTTTCAAATTATCGGCAGCAAACACTACTTTGCTGCCAGCTTATTTGATATTAAAAAATTCTTTAATTCTGATTTCTTTCTCTTGCGGTCAGCGTATCTGAGCATCTTACCGGTATTAATGGGGTAACGCTCAAAGGCATTTGTAAAAATATGCAGCATTTCGGAGCCGTGCAGCGATTCAAATTCTTCCTCGAAATAAACATCCACAAGTATTTTCTCAATGCTGGCTGTTGTGATTCCGTCAACTTCATAAACAGGTGACTCGCTGACCAGCGCTTTAACGATGATAGGATCTTTTGAATGTATTACATAAGTATCCATGACTTCCTTGTCAGGCAACAGGAAAACATTTTTGTACTTATCCTGTAAACTGTGAAATACAGATTCTGTCCCATCCCGTTCCACATCCACAATAGTAAGTTTGAGAGAGGGTAGATGCTGCGAAAGCCCGCGTATTTGTTCCGCATCCCAGAGACAGAATTTTAAAAAAGGAAATGATTTTTTTAAATGTTTGTCAAGTTTCCTGATCAGTGGTGAAAGTTCCGGCTCAAATGTCTTTTCCTTGCCTATCCTGAACTGTCCTCTCCCTGTTCTCGTCAAAACGCCTTTCCCGATAAGGTAGTGTACCCTCCAGTTCAGAGTATTCCGCTTGATGCTGCCTTCCCTGCTAATATAATATGCTTCCAGGTCCCTGGTGGTAAAGACTTTCTTTTTCCGGAAATAGGAGAGGAGTTGTTTTATGTGATCTATTGTTTCGATTGCTTTTTTATTTTGCCACAAATATAATCAAATTATCGGCAGCAAAATGATTTTATTGCCAAAATATTGTTCTTTAACTCCGTATCTTACAATTTATTAATTGATTACGTTTATTTTGAATCAAAATAGTTAGCTGCAATTTAATTTTACAAGTATATATGTTTTTCGATACTAAAATTATATTTTTGTAAATGTCTTTGCAGGCCTGGTGAGACTTTCATTTACTATTGTTAAACATTTAAAAATTTAAAATCATGGAAGTAATCACTATGGAAGCTATGGCCTTTAATCAGATCATGGCTCGTTTCGACAAGCTCGAACAATTTATCGAAGAGAAAAAAAAGATTCAACCTTTAAATGAAACCTGGTTGAATATTGATGAAACTTGCCGATTTCTTAAAGTTTCAAAACGCACACTTCAAACCTATCGTGACAACGGAAAATTAAGTTTTTCGCAGATCGGGGGTAAAATTTATTTCAAAGCCAGTGACATAGAAGATCACCTGAAAAAAAACTATTTCAAGGCATTCAATAAATAAATTTTCTTAATTGTTCCTTCTCAAAACATCCTGCCGGCGGGATGTTTTTGGTTCCTTTCTTTAAAAATTCCATCCGTTTTTTTGTTGATAATTTCTTATTTCTCATTTTCAACCCCTTATCAACCTTATCAACCTAATCACCTAATTACCTTTTAGTTGCGTAGCAACAAATATTTATCAACATCCTTTTTCCTTCCTTTTCTCTGCTGTAATTTTGTAAAATGAAACCGAATATACATACCTCAGTACAGCTCAACATTTTCAACGAAATCGCCAATGGGCGCTTAAGACCGTTCCTTCCCGAAAACTCTAAATTGAGTAAAATCAAACATTTAGTACGTGACGAAAATACCATGACCATCCTCAAAGCAACCGACAAAAAATTAGTCCGCAAGCTTCTGGATGAGATGGACATTACTATTTATGGCTACCGTTCTCTTGATGACATTCTCATTGACATTAAAGAAGATGATACAGGTAAGATAGCAGATGTAACTATTAGACCGCGTAAACATTATGATCTTAATGACTTTATCGACATTCCCCCGGCGCCGGATCAGAAATCGGCTTACTTCCTCACCCTGATGGCGGACGAGTTCGAACGCATCAAGATACGATCAAACAAGTTCCTCGAATCTATTGATTCTACAGAGAAACTTTCCTTATACGCCAATAAGCACATCCAGAAAACCAAGCAGATTGCCCATGATGCGCGTATTGCCTTTTCAAAGCTTCAGGACAAAGGCACATTTATAACCGACAACTCCGATGTTTACATCCTTTTTGTCCTGAACCTTTTTTTGATTCGCCTTATTGTTTATTACCGGAAATTCTTTAAACCCTTTGTGATTCCTGTCAACGAAACCGAGGAAGAGCTTCGCCTGGAGTTTTTCCATTCCCTTCCGGTCCGCAAAAAATATCCGTATATCTTCCGGTATATGCCTGTCCCGAAAAACGAGGATTATATCGCCCATGATACGGGCAATTCAGCAGATCAAAAAAAGTCCTACCCTGATTTTCCGCACCTTTACGGAGCTTCGACTCCTGCGGAGCTCGACTGCTCTGATGCGACTATTTTTGACAAAAAGTCGCACCCCGTCAATCAAGAGGTTCAGAACTTTGAAAAATATCCTGTGAATTGCCAGGTTAATGTTCTTGTCGATCATTTTCTGACTTTATCTACAAAAAGCTACATGGGCGGACTACCAGTTTTCAGCATGAAACCCGCTCAGATTGCTGATTTTATTGAAAGAAACTTCATTGACAAGGATCGAAATGATTTCAGTTCTTCAACACTCCGTACTCTTCTGAAACCCTACAGGGCTGATAAGCGACTAAAATCTGGCAGCCCGAAACGCATTGATTCATCGCACTTGTACGGTGTTTAATTTCCATTAGTCCACTGCGAATTTTTTGCGACCTTTTTTTTCATTGAGGAATTTTTTCTTCCTCATTCCTTTGCCTTAGTTTTTTGTTGCAACCAAAAATCGTGTACAATCGGCTGCATTCTGAAACCTCAAAAGCAATGATAGGATAGGAGTGGGGCCACATTAAAAAATTTTAAAATTAAAAAATCATGGAAATTATCACCTTCGAATCCCAGACATTTCAGGATCTCATCAAAAAAATTGATGGCATCAATGCAAGCATCGAAAAAGCTATTGGCAGACCCATTCTTGGTGACGATTGGCTTGACATCCAGGACACTTGTCAGCTGTTAAAAGTATCAAAACGAACCCTCCAAACCTACCGTGACAACGGTACGCTGAGCTTTTCCCAGATCGGTGGCAAAATATACTTCAAAGCCTCCGACCTCCGTTCACACCTCGAAAAGCACTACATCAAAGCCTTCAAATAGAGCTTTTACACCGCTTCGACTTTGCCACCCCACGCTGACTGAGCTCATCGAAGTCAGCTGGGGCCTCATGGCAAACCTGCAACTTGCAACTTGCCAACTTGTAACTTGCTCCTTCTACCATTTACCCTCTACCATACTACCATCTACCCTTTACCCTTCTACCAATTACCCAATACCTTTTACCTTTCCACTTTCACCTTTTAACTTTCACCTTATGAATATCACCAAAGATAGCATCCTCTCCAAAGTAACCGCCTACGACATTCTCAATCACTTCTTGCATCCTTACAACACGCGCGGCGGCAACCTCACAGCAGGTCAGCACATCAGCAACCCTTTCTTGCGTGAAAAGCAGCAAACCCCATCCTTCAACCTCTATTTTTCCTCACAAAGCCGTGACTGGCGCTTCAAAGACTTCGCCACCGGCGATGATGGCTCCTGCTTCGACTTGGTAATGAAACTCTACTCTTGTTCTTTTCCGGAAGCATTGGAACACATCAACTCCATGATGTCCCTCGGACTTACCGATGATAATGCTCAGAGTATTTTGACACCAAGTTTGCACGCCTCGGTAAATGAAATTGCTTTCCCTTCATCTTCCCTTCGTGTGCGCGGATTCACTCACAAAGAACTTGCCTGGTGGTTGCAATACGGCATCACCGTTCCGGTTTTGGACCGCTTTCACCTCAGCTCCGTCGAAACTTTTTCTGCAAAAAACCGTGATGGCCGGTCATACACCATCACCAGCAACGACAACTTTCCGGTCTATGCTTATATACACCATTCCTGGGCAAAACTATACAAACCACTCGACACCAAATTCCGCTTTCAGTACCTTGGTAACAAGCCTGAAAATTTTCTTTTCGGCATGGAACAGCTTCCTGATTTCTCTGAATACATTTTTATTACTGGAGGCGAAAAAGATGTCATGTCTCTTGCCGCTCATGGCCTCTCTGCCGTGTCCCTGAATAGTGAAACAGCAAACCTCCCTGCCGAAACCCTCAAAACTCTTCAATCCCGATGCAAGCATGTGATGATACTTTACGATATCGATGCCACCGGAAAAGCCCAATCCGAAAAACTCTCAAAACAACACGGACTGAAAAAGATCACCCTGCCGGATATGCCTGATGGCAAAGACATTTCCGACTTCTTCCGTCTCAAAATGAATCCTGAAACCATCAACGAACTTGCTTCAGCAGCCCTTGTCCCGGGCGTGACAGCACCTATACCGGTGCCCGATATATCCCGCCTCGACAAAGTCCTTAAAACCCGTGAGGTCCTTGCTGTCAACAAATCTCAGAAGATCATTTTTTCAAACCCCATCCTGAGCCAGAACGAAAACCCTGTTTTCTTCCCCAAGACCATCAACGTGCTCCAGGGAAAAGCCGGTGTCCATAAAAGCCGCCTGGCACAGATCATCTGCAGTTCCCTGCTCAAAACCCCCGAATGCTCAAAAGAGTTTCTTGGCTTCCATGCCGATATTTTCAAATCCTATGCTATTTGTTATGTGGACACCGAACGCAACCTTTCCGAGCAGCTCCCTTATGCCTTGCAGCAGATTCAGGTCATGGCCGGCTACGAAATCGAAGACAATCCCGATAACTTCGACTACATTTCCCTGCTCGAGTTTGAACGTAAAGAACGTTTCGAGGTTCTCAATGAATATTTAGAACATGTCCGCACCAAGTACAGCCGCCATATTTTTATTGTGCTCGATGTCATTACTGACTGCGTTTACAACTTCAACGATGCAAAGGACAGCATGGCTCTGATTGACATGATGAACATAACCATCAACCGTTACGATGTCACCTTCCTTTGCCTCATCCACGAGAACCCTGGCAGCGTTGACAAGGCCCGTGGCCACCTGGGTACCGAAATAATGAATAAGGCTTCCACCGTCATTCAGGTTGGTTTTGAAAAAGATTCTGAACGCAAGGAAATGGATCTCGTCAAAGTCGCTTACCTCAAATGTCGGAGTTCCAAAAAACACGAACCTTTTTATGTCCAGTACTCCGATGAAGACAACTCCCTCGTCCTTGCCGATCAGGATGTTGTTTTTGAATTGATGCAGCACAAGAAACAAAAAGCCAGCTCCCTTGATATTATTGAAAAAATTGAAATTATTTTATCCGAACCCTTATCCCGTCGTGAGATTCTTTCTCAGTTATGCCAGGAGTTTAGTTGTACTGAAAGATTAATGGATGACCGCCTCCGTGAGATCATCGACACCAAAGCCATCCTTCGCGACAAAGATTACAAAGATTGCCACCTTGTCAAAGAAAAACAGGGTAAAACATTAATCTACCGCCTCCAACCCATTTCCCTCGAATTATTTTGACCTAAAGACTGGCCTTCAGGAAATTTCGTTGCAAAACAAGGTTTGTTTTTAGCTTGTTAAGAGCGATGGCCCGTCATAACGGCGGGCCGGCGTTGGCGTGAATAATAAAAACATAGAAAATCGCTGAAGGGGCTTGTAAAGCCTTTGCCTTCGTTCCGAAGGCACTACTTCAGCTGATTTTCACGTTTTTATTAGTGCGGGTGGAAACATCGTTATGACTATCCTTTTTGGTAACTTTTTTGGATAAGCAAAAAAGTTAAAATAAAAAAATAGTCAATAAATCACAAAATACTAACATACTCTATCAAAGTATTGCTTAAATACATGATTTCATCAAAATCGCAAGTTTTACACCGCTTCCTCACAACCACAACGTTTGAACGTTTGAAGGCACATATATATGCGTTTCCATCGTTCCAACGTAAATGCAGCGTTTTTCTCCCTTTTGTTTTATTAAATTTGTAATTCACACATTATTAATGAGCTGCATTTATTAAGTGTAATTTTTACCTATTTTTATATATGTGTTTAGTTTAAATTTGTACAATTTTATAACATATTTATACAACTATCACCAAATAAGCTATTTAGATAAATTATTGCTTTTGTAAATAAAAATTTATAAACATTTTGAATAAAATAATAATCTTTTTTCTTGCTATTTGCATTTTTTTTCGTATATTTGCACAAGGTTTTGAATATAATTATAAAATAATGACAAAAATTCCACTTAAAGACATTTCTGATATCCGTTTCGGTTTTTATAGTAAATCTGCATCCAAAGGCAAATATAACTATATTCAGGCTAACTACTTTGACAACAATGGTTTTCTTATAAACCCTTCCGATAGTTTTATCAACATCGGGGACAAGGATCTATCCCATATACTACAGGACGGTGATGTTCTTTTTATAAGCAAAGGCTTCCGGTACTTTGCCTGGTGTTATCATAATGACTTTGGTCCCGCTGTTGCTTCAGCTATCTTCTTCGTGATACGCCCTGACATAAATAAGGTACTACCAGAATATCTGACTACTTTCTTTAATTTACCAAAGAATCAGGAATTTTTCAAACAGTTCGGTGCCGGTAGTTCCATTCCGTCTATTCGTAAATCCGAACTCGGAAGTTTAATGATTCCGGTTTTACCTGTTTCAATGCAGAAAAATGTCGTTGCATTGAATTCATTGTACCGAAAGGACTTTGAATTATCATCCCAATTGTTAAAATATAAAACTGAATTGTACCAATCCGTAATTTCAAATATTTTAAAATAAAATTCATGGAACAGAAAAAAATCAATCAGAAGGAAATTAATAATATTGTTTGGAAAGCATGCGACACCTTTCGGGGTGTTGTTGACCCCTCACAATACAAAGATTATGTTCTTACAATGTTATTTCTTAAATATGTTTCAGATGTCTGGAAAGATAAAAAAGCACTTTACTCCGAAAAATATGAGGGAGACCTTGTGCGGATCGAACGGGCTATGCGTAACGAACGCTTTCAGTTACCTGACGCAAGTACCTTTGACTTTCTTTATGAAAAACGTAACGAAGCCAATTTAGGCGAGTTGATTGACATTGCGCTTACCGGTCTTGAAGACGAAAACCGTAATAAACTGGCAAACGTTTTCCGCAATATCTCCTTTAATTCTGAAGCAGTCTTCGGACAGACCAAAGAGCGTAACCGCATCCTTAAAAATCTTTTGGTTGACTTTTCTTCACTCGATCTTCAGCCATCCCATCTCGAAGGTAACGATGTTATTGGTGATGCCTATGAATATCTGATAGCACAGTTTGCCGGTGCTGCAGGAAAAAAAGCCGGTGAATTTTACACGCCAAGCCAGGTATCTGAGTTGCTTGCCAAACTCGTGGAGCCAAAACCCGGCAACAGAATTTGTGACCCGGCTTGCGGTTCTGGTTCGTTATTAATAAAAGTTTCTGGTGAAGTGGGCAGTACAAATTACTCTCTTTACGGACAGGAAGCTATTGGCAGCACCTGGGCCTTATGTCGTATGAACATGTTCCTGCACGAGCAGGATAATGCTACCATTGAATGGGGCGATACGTTGAACAACCCAAAATTGCTGGAAGGCGAAAAACTGATGAAATTCAATATTGTTGTTGCAAATCCTCCGTTCTCACTCGATAAATGGGGTGCTGAACATGCCGCTGCCGATCAGTATAGTCGTTTTCATCGCGGTATTCCGCCCAAAAGTAAAGGCGACTATGCTTTCATTTCCCACATGATCGAAACCACATACGAAGATATAGGCAAGGTTGGTGTTATCGTTCCTCATGGTGTACTCTTCCGGGGAAGTTCCGAAGGAGTTATTCGTAAGAAATTTATCGAAGAAAATCTGCTCGAGGCAGTCATTGGCCTCCCTGCAAACCTTTTCTATGGGACAGGAATCCCTGCGGCTATCCTCATATTTAATCGTGGAAAAAAGGGAAATAAAGATGTGTTGTTCATTGATGCCAGCCGCGAATATGAACCGGGTAAAAATCAAAACATCCTTCGTGCCGGGGATATAAATCATATTGTTGATACCTTTAAGGCCTTTAAATCATCACCATCCTGCACTTCTGAAACTGGTGTGGTAATTGAAAATAAATATGCGTATCGTGCCACCATAAATGATATTAAAGAGAACGATTTCAACCTGAACATTCCCCGTTATGTCGACACATTTGAAGAAGAACCTGAAGTGGATATTCCGGCAACTAAAACCGAAATATCAAAGCTAAAAACGGAACTCGCAGAAGTGGAAAAACAAATGGAGAATTATTTAAAAGAATTAGGATTTTAAAATTTATTATTATGACAAAAATCGAAAACTTCAACAAAGTTGATACTCTTAAAAATCAATTATTGAGATTACAGCCACTAAAACCACAGGATGAACAACGCCTATGGAAAAAATTCAGGTTGGAATGGAACTTTAATTCAAATCATTTGGAAGGTAATACTCTAACATATGGACATACTGAATTATTATTGATTTTTGATAAAATCTCGGGGGATTATTCAGGACGTGAAATTGAAGAAATGAAAGCTCATGATGTCGCCATAAAAATGGTGGTTGATCTTTCTCAGGATAATGAACGCGACCTTACAGAAAGTTTCATTCGGCAACTAAATGCAATATTGCTTGTCCGTCCTTTTTGGAAAGAAGCGATCACTCCAGATGGTCAACCTACAAGAAAAGAGATAATACCCGGTAGCTATAAACAAACCTCAAATTCTGTGCGGCTCGAAAATGGAGAAATATTTCATTATGCTTCTCCTGAAGACACGCCAATTTTGATGAAGGATTTGATGGATTTTTATAGAGCACAATCAGCAGACAGCAAGGTGCACCCCTTGAGGTTGGCTGCTATGATGCATTATAAATTCGTTCGTATCCATCCGTTTGATGATGGTAATGGACGCGTTGCAAGGCTGCTGACTAATTATGTATTACTAAAAAATGGCTTTCCTCCGATAATTATTAAAGATAGCGAAAAGAAAGAATATCTGATGGCTTTAAATAAAGCCGATACCGGTGATTTGGATGCATTTGTAAGGTATATTGAAAATCAATTGTTGTGGTCATTGGAAATCTCAATAAAAGCTGCAAATGGTGAAAGTATTGAAGAAATAGGCGATCTGGATAAAAAAGTACAATTACTAAAGAAATCCCTTAAAGCAAAAAATAAAATTGTACTAAAAAGTAAAAATTCAGTTGAAAGAATCATTAACGATGTTTATATAAAGTATCTTAAAGCTTTGGAGATAGAATTAAATCGATTTAAGAGCTTGTTTAAATCAAGTGATTGGTTTTATAACAAAGGCGCTACTACGGCTATAAATACATTCCCTGTTAGCCCATTTGCTGTTGATAAATTTGAAAATATAATTCAGCATTTAATTGGTTTTGCGAAAAATGGTTCAGAAAGCAAATATGAAGTTCGTTTATTCCTTAATAGATTTAATGATGAGGATGATAGTTTCAATATACATATGATTTGTGATATTGTGTTCGAGCAACGGTATTTTAATATTAAGATGTTAATTGGGCCTAAAGAAATTGATGAAAAAATAGTAAGGTCTTTAGTATTGATTTCTGACCCTGAATTTTCTAAAAAAATCAAAAAAATTGCTTTTGAGAAAAATAAATATAATGACATTTATTCTGAGGAATTTATTAAAACATGGGCAGTAAATGTTGCAAATAGTCTTTTTGATTATATGGAGACACAGGCAAACGAATTAGAACTTCGTAGAAAAAAGCTATAATGAAAATAAAAAATAAAATAAATCCCGGCTTCAAACCCTCTCCACTTGGGCCAATTCCTAATGATTGGGATGTGATGGAATTTGGTGAATTCACAAAACTCGAAAAGGGCAAATATGCACCAGCTGAAAATGAAAACATAAAGTGTTTAGAGCTTGAGCATTTCGAACAGGGAACAGGAGCAATTAATGGTTGGCTAAATTCATCTGAACAGAAAAGTACAAAAAATATATTTCAAAAAGGACAGGTTTTATTTGGAAAGTTAAGACCATATCTTCAAAAGTACTGGCTTGCAGAATTTAATGGTGTATGTTCAAGCGAAGTTTGGGTAATGACTTCAAAAGATACTAAATGTAATAATGAATTCTTATTTCGTTTAGTCCAAACAAGCCGGTTTATTCAGGTTGCTAATGTTTCATCAGGGTCTAAAATGCCTAGAGCCGACTGGGATTATGTTTCATCATTCCCTTTTCCTATTCCCCCTCTCCCCGAACAACAAAAAATTGCCGCGATCCTCTCCACCTGGGACACTGCCATCTCCAAAACCAAGCAACTCATTAATAAACTCAAAGAGCGCAACCGCGGCCTGCAACAGCAGTTGCTTACTGGGAAGAAAAGAATCAATGGCTTTGAAGAAACAAGATGGGTTAAAATTACTGCCGATAGCATTTTTAAAAGCATCTCTACAAAAAATAATAATGGAAACGAACAACTATTATCAGTCACTCAAGACAGGGGCGCTATCCCCCGTGATATGCTTGAAGGTCGTGTCACCATGCCTTCTGGCGATACTAATTCGTTCAAATTAGTCGAACCCGGAGATTTCATAATTAGTTTACGCTCCTTTCAGGGTGGGTTGGAATATTCCGAATATCGTGGCTTGGTTAGTCCTGCATATACCGTGCTAAAGCCGATAAAACCAATTGACCATGATTTCTACAAGTACTATTTCAAATCATACGATTTCATTGGCCATTTGGCAATAGCAGTGATAGGAATAAGGGACGGGAAACAAATCAGTTTTGATGATTTCTGTACCGTTAAACTCCCCAATCCTTCAAAAGATGAACAAACAAAAATTGCAGAAGTTTTATCTGCTGCTGGTAATGAGGTAAAAATTCAGGAAAAAAAATTAGAAGCCCTCAAACAGCAGAAAAAAGGGCTGATGCAGAAATTGCTTACTGGGAAAATTAGGGTTAATTCTAAAATATAGATCATGGAAAAGAAATCAAGAAATTGTTTTGTAAGTTACCATCACGACAGAGACCAAAAGTATCTCGAAAAATTACGAAAGGTTATATCACGCATGGAGGTATCAGATCGCTCACTGAAAGATGATATCGGTCATCTCACAGAAGAAACCATTTATAAAAAGATTAGGGAAAAAATGCGTAATTGTTCTGTCACTGTAGTATTGATTGGGGAAAGAACTGGTCATCGTAAATGGATTGATTTAGAGATTTGGGCATCTCTGAGGGCTTATACGCACCCAACCGATCCTTTAAAATCATTTAAACCCAATGGACTCTTGGCAATTTATCTCCCCACTGATTCGCATTCAGTGCCAAACAGGTTAAAGGATAATATTGAATCAGGATATGCAGTGAGTATGAAATGGGAGAATCTTGCAAAGGACTTTGAAAGTAAGGTCAACTGGGCATATTGGAACAGAACAAATAATGTATACAAAATTTGCAACAACAGGGAAAGAATGGAAAATGATTATGTTGATTTTTTTGGATTAAGATTTTAATAATATGAAAGCAATTAACAGGTTTTATGCTTCTACTAAGTATTCATCAAGAGCACAGTTTTTAAATCTTGGTAAAAAATGTATCTTTATTTCTCACCAAAAGGATGACAAAGATGATGCTAGAGCAATAGCTGAATATTTTCAGAATGCTGGTATAGAAGTTTATTTTGATGAGTATGACAATGATTTGCGATTACAAAGAGAAAATGACAAACCAAATGAAGTAACAATGTCCATTTGCAATGGGATCAATAACAGCAGCCATATGATGGTTGTTGTTTCACCCAATACAATTTTATCAACTTGGGTGCCATTTGAAATCGGCTATGGATATGATAAAACTGAACTCGGGGCGATTTGTCTAAAGGGTATTCCAAAAGGGAAATTACCTGAGTATATCAGAACAACAAAAATCATTCGCGATATTTATGACCTTAATATATTTATCCAGCAATTATCGGGTAAAACGAAAGAATTTTTACTTGAATCGAGAATGATGAGTGATCACACTAATTATGCAAATCCTTTACATAGTGTGATGGATGATTTAATCAGCGATGTTTATTAAAATTATTTATTATGCCAACAAAAGAATATTTTATTACTAAGCTTTCTTTCAGGGATGATCAGCCTCTGATAAAAGATGTTTTTGCATATGAATTTGATGGTGCCACGCTCTCAGAAGGTGAAAATCGTTTGAGACATTGGATGGTCAATAGAACAAATGAAGGTTCTCGGATTTCAATTATGACTCCTAATCCTAATAAAAAAGATAATTGGATTAGAGGTGAGCCTTTTTCATATACTAATGGTTACTATTCATGGGCGTTTGATCTTCCCAAAAATATAACTAAGCGAAAGACATTTGTAAGTTACTACCATCATGATGATCAAATTTATAAAGAGAAGTTTGAGAATTTATTCGGAGATTTGATAGTAAGTAAGTCCGTTGGGAAAGATGATATAGACTCGGATAATAGCGATGAATATGTCAAGCAATTAATTCAAAAAGGATATTTGTCTGATACAACTGTGCTTGTGGTATTAATAGGTCCTAAAACAAAATGTCGAATGCACGTTGATTGGGAAATTTCAGGTGCATTAAATTTAAAAGTTGGAGATAATTATGCCGGTTTGGTTGGTATTTTATTACCTGATCATCCCGATTTTGGTCCTGGTAAATCGTATAATCCAGCTAACTTACCTAAGCGTTTAGCCGCAAATCTTGATTCAGGCTATGCTAATCTATACGATTGGACTGAAGATAGAGTGAAATTTCAGCAATGGCTTGAATCTGCTTTTCGCAGAAGAAATGACTCTGAAAAAATAATTAATAAATCAATTCCTCAAATGAACAGAAATACATGCGAATGAAAAACAGGTTAAAATATCCGCTTTCCCTTTATGTGGTTTGGCATCCCAAATTCACTGAAGGCAAAAGAATTGCCAATAATATTTACAGCATCTTTTGTAGGGATGTTAATGATCCTCTTTCACGAGGCTTGGGAATCCCGGTTTATTATCGCTCTGATTCATCAAATAAAACTCCCATTGCAATTGATACAAAAAATGCAACACGTAACGCTTTAGTTTTACTGATTGACCAGCATTTCTTTCTTGATGCTGATTTCCGCGCATATACCGTGGAGCTAACAAAATTAGTGGACAATAACACAAGAATTTTTCCAGTTTCATTATATGCGTCTGCCCATGAAATCGGTTGTGGATTAACCTCGCTTCAATTCATTAGAGCTTACAAGGGTGATTTCACCGTCCCTGCGAATCTTGATTTTTCAATAAAGACTTTAAAATCTGAATTACTACATGATTGTGCGCGATTGCTCATGAATTTCCAGCCCACCTATGAAGACAAAGATGAAAACCGCATTCCTTCTCCTGTAAAATTATTCTTGAGCCATGCAAAAAAAGATGGTCTCGAAATTACAAAGAGATTCAAGGCATTTGTCGATGCTGAATTAAAACTGGATGTATTTTTTGATACGGTTGATATTGCAGATGGTTATGAATTCGAAAAACAGATTGAGGGCAATATAAAAGATGCTGCATTGGTTGTTTTTCACACTGATGAGTATTCATCAAGGGAATGGTGTAGAATTGAAGTATTGGTGGCCAAGCGTAATAATTGCTCCATTGTTGTTGTTCATGATATAAAGAATGGTGAAAAAAGGGCCTTCCCATATTTGGGCAATATGCCAACAATTACTATCAAGGAAGATGAAAAAGAGAGCTTTGTTGAAATCGTTAACCTCACTCTTTGTCAGGTATTGAACAATCTGTTCCAACATGAATTACTGGAATCTTTTCAAAAGGAATTCGCATCCGCTGGTGTCGAATTCGTTTCTATTACCACACCTCCTGAACTTTTCAATTATATCTATATCCATAAAAAGAAGGATACTGCAAAGGGGCAATTAGTGATTCTATACCCGGAGCCTCCCCTTGGTGCAGAAGAATTAAAACTTCTGAACGAGATTGACAAGGATATTAAATTCATTACGCCAATTTTATTACCAACACTGTGATAGAAATGAAAATGACAAAGAAAAATATTTCAGGAATTTCGGAGAAAAAAGATACGGTTCAGAAAACTACATTGTATGGAAAACGAATTGCAATTTCGGTTTCCGGCAGCGAAGAGCTTGAACAATTGGGTTTATCTGAGAACCATATAAAAGATGCTACCATTGAGATTGCAAGGTATTTGTTGGTAAATGGTGCTACCATGCTTTATGGTGGAGATTTACGTCATAACGGCTTTACTGCACTGTTTTCTGAGCTTTCTTATCAGTACAAATATCTAAGCGATAGAGAAGCTCGCTTTGTTAATTATTTTCCTTTCCCCAACTCAAGATTTCTTACGGACAATGACCTTGCCGACTTCTTAAAAAAACAAGTTGAAGCCAGGATTTTGCCGGTTCCCAAGCATCTTGGGGATCCAGATCCCAGGAAGGATTACAAGCCTTTAGAAAATGTTGAGGACCGTTTTTTATATTCTGAGTGTTATGCTGACATGAGGATCCAAATGGCAAAGGAAAGCAATGCAAGAATTGTCTTGGGTGGAAGACAAAAAGGCTATACAGGATATTTCCCGGGAATTGTAGAGGAAACTTTCCACGCCTTAAATGCTGGTAATGCTGTTTATTTGTTAGGTGGCTTTGGTGGTGCAACAAAATCAATAATCGATATTATATCTGGAAGTATTCCACCGCAAATGACAAACGAATTTCAGTTTGATACAGCATTCTTAAACGATTTTAGGAAATACGCATCAGATAAATTTCCTGTACCACTGGATTATACCTTTCTTGTCGATTTTTTCAAGAAATATAAAGTTGAAACTTTATCAGAGCAGAATGGACTTACTGTGGAGGAAAACCAAATTTTGTTTGATAGCATTAATATACATGAATTGGTTTTTCTTATTATTAAAGGGCTAAAGAACATTTCAAACAAGAAGTAATAGCAAATGAGATGAAAGCAACAGCACCTGAGAATATTGTTATATCAGAAAAATTTGGGAAAAGTCTGAAACTCGATTTTTATGATTCTGAGTTCTCATTGGACGGATGGGGGAATGTAGATAATTATGCAAAATTAAGTGATTCAAGTTTTGTGTTTATGGAATGCGAAAAAGGGCAGAAACATCCCAATACCAATGTACTTAAATTATGGCCATACCTAGAAAAGAATGAACAATTAAAAATATTCCTCATCCATTATATTTTTCCTGATAATAATTCTCCACAAAACAGGATAAGACTTTGTCATTTTCTTGGTAAGAAACTTGAGAAAATATTTCCTGACAGATTCCGATATTATCATATTTATGGAAGTATTTTGTAAGCTTACCTGAAAGTCGGCCATTTGAGATTAGAGTTTAGCCGAAGCGCCAGCGAGGCGTTTCGTATTGAATTTTAATTTTAAATTAGCTATATGAAAGCAAAACGATTTACAGAAAATCAG
>JALOBU010000032.1 GCA_023228145.1 Bacteroidales bacterium
TATGCTTAAACGTAATTATGCTAAATCGTTCGCTGGACTCACTATTCGGATCCTTTCTAAAATCGCTGCTCTTACATTATTACAATTTATTAATTTTCAAAACAATAAACCCATTAATCATCTTAAATTTGCTCTCGCATGTTAATAGCACAACGGGTTATATTATAGTATTTTACTTAATGTCTTTTTCTCCAAAAACAATTGCTGTATAAATAAAAATTTCGGCATCTTTCCATCCGTTCCATCCTATACCGGCTTTATCCTGAGCACAGTGTCCCAGAAATTCTTCTTTGCTCCATCCTGTTTCTGTGGCAACCTGTGGCAAAAAAGTACCGCCCCGGTTTCCTTTCATTATATAAATACCATGTTTCCCCAATTCAATTTCATCAATAGATTTAATTAGTTTTAATGGAGAAAGTACGGATATTTCAATATCGATTGATTGGAGTTCATCAGAAGTTACTTTTTCGAAACGGTAATCTTCGGTGGAAGCGGCTTTTGCCATATCCTGAATAATTAAGTATAATGGCTTTTGAGCCGTGAACTGTCCGATACATCCTCTCAATTTCCCGTTTTTGTGCAGCGTAACAAAAGCTCCGCAGTTTTGTTTAATGACTGGAGAAAAGTTTTCGGTATTTATTTCAGGCGTTTTTCCTTTTTGAATATATTCATTTAATGTATTTCTTGCAACCAGAAGCAATTGCTTTTTGTCTGTTTCCGTTAGGGAAAAGTCATCTTTGTTTTTTTCAATGTTTCCTGCAACGGCCATAGCTGTGTAACCCACAACACGAGAGCTATCTCCATAGTCAGGATTATTGCCTGAATTCTGATATTGTATTGTTGTTATGGAAATGCCCGGTTTTTTTTCTGTGATATAAAGTAGTGACAATACCGACGACCAACCACAAAGGCTGGTTGAAAGGTTCGGTATTTTAAGTTTTTCATTTGATTTTAAAACATCTTGCAAGGTTTGTGCATTATTTTTTTCGATTGCCGCAGCAGTAAGATTATCAATTTTCAGGGCGTCGTTATAATTAGGATAATGCGAAAAGTCGGTGCTTATAACAAATAAATTTTTGTTGTTAAAATAAGGTTCAAGCGCCGAAGCAATTTTTTTGCAAGTTGAAACATCGTTGGTACCTAAAATAATGGGCACAATTTTGAAAGGTTTTTTCAGGTGGTATTGTAAAAAAGGGAGTTCTACCTCCAGGCTGTGTTCAAACCAATGTGCGTCTTTATAGTTTTTAAAAACACCATATTCGGTAATCAGTTTATTGGCAAGTGCAGTATCAACTTCAACGATGCCAAGAGGAGTGATGAAGTTCCCTTCGCAGTACACCGAAGCTGCGTCAAAATAACTTCTGTGGCTTGAGCCGATAATAAAAATATTTTCATATTCTTTTTCAGGCTCCAATTGGTTGAATCCACTTGCGGCCACTTCGCCTGAAAATACATAACCGGCATGGGGTACTATTAGTGCAAGTATATCCTTATATTTGCGTGGCACTGCTTTGTAGAATAGTTTTTTAAGGTCGTGTGTAAGTGTTGTGGAATCCTTTGCATAAAACTGTCCCGCCACAGCAGGCAGGCGGTCATTTTTATTCGGTTGTTTTTTATGCTGCGATGTACAACTGTTTGTCATAAAAATAATAATGATTAAGGTTAAAACAAGATAGCGGCTCATGTGATAAGACTTTATACAAATATAATAATAAATCTGTGAACAAGTTTCTGTAATTTTTATAAAAATTATCACTTAAAAAACTATTTTTGAATTTTTTATTTCACTCTATGAAGCAGCAAATACAAATTACCAGTAATACCATTATTCACCTTGAAAATGTTTCGGTTTTTCAGGATAAGACCCTTGTGCTTGCCAATGTTTCCATGGCTATTGAGCGGGGGGAGTTTGTTTATCTTATTGGTCCAACCGGAAGCGGGAAAAGTAGTCTGCTGAAACTTATTTATGCCGACCTGCCTGCTGTAGATGGGATAGCTAAAGTTGTATCTTATGACCTTCTTAAAATAAAACAACGGCAAATACCTTTCCTCAGAAGAAAACTTGGTATCGTGTTTCAGGATTTTCAACTGCTTACCGACCGCACCGTGACAGAGAACCTGCTTTTCATTATGCGTGCAACAGGCTGGCATGATAAGGATGACATGTACATGCGGATACATGAAGTTTTAGAAAAAGTAGGGCTGAATAATAAAGGTTCAAAAATGCCCAATCAGCTTTCGGGGGGAGAACAGCAGCGTGTTGGTATTGCCAGGGCATTGCTCAATCACCCGGAAATTATACTTGCTGACGAGCCAACGGGTAATCTTGACCCAGCCACTTCTGAGGATATTTTACAGGTGTTGATGAAAATAAGCAACACAGGAACTGCTGTGCTCATGGCAACCCATGACCAGCTGCTTTTTAGTAAATACCCATCCAGAACGCTTCGTATTGAAGATGGCCTCCTGATTGATTAATTAGTCGAATATGAGGCCAGTAAGTGCTTTTACGTTGTGGTCGTTCGAAAAGCCATTGTGTAATAATATTTCTTCTCTTTTGATGTTTTCAGAAACATCATAATCTTTAGAGAAAAGCATCTCAATTTCTTTTTTTAGTTCTTCAGCAGTATCCCTGCATATACAAAGACTTTCAAGTCCGGTTTTTTCTATCATCGGACTGTTTACCATGCAAAACCTTCCAAGGAATAATGCTGCCAGCAATTTCAACTTGATGCCTGTTGATTGAAAGGTGGGCAGTATATTTATATGAGCATCGGATATCATACCGTAAATATCATCACTGGTGACATTGGTACGTAAGGAGATGTTTTTGTTGCCGTTTATGGCCGTTTTCAGCTCGCCTGAAGGCTTGTTACCTGCAATTACAAGAGGCATTTTCAGGTCATTAAAAACTTCACGGACAAGAAACAAAGCTGCCTGATTGTTTTCGCCAACATCAAGGCTTCCGTGGTACAAAACATAAGAGCCCCGCCCCGCTTTAGAGCTGATAGTTTCATTGGGATGAAAAGCTGACACCGTACGGACATTCTTGAATTTTCTGGAAAAATATTTGGTGTCGTTCATTGAAATGGATGCAATGCCATCAGCGTATTCTAATATGTATTCAAAATGTTTCAGTTTCCCTGCTTCATTAAGAAAATAGTAACGTTTGAACATGTTTTTTTCCACACTTGCCAGATGATTGTAATATTCGTGTTCTATATTATGTGTGCGGACAAATTTTTTACGGGTACGTAATTTTTTATGATTCAATATACTACAGGTGTGCAATCCCTCAAAGAGTATAGGATAATCATCATGCATAAGGTTTTGAAGCAGTTCCTCAGAATTTCGGGTGGCTATAATATAAGGTTGTCGGCTGAATAGTTTGGTTTTTGAAATATTTCGTTTGTAATAATGGACTTCGTAACAATATCCATTCAGTTGAGTAGATGGTTTGCGGTCGTATTCGAAACAGTGGAGATGTATTTTTATACCCTCTTTATGCAGATACTTGAGTTTGTAAAAGATATCAATAGCTCCGCCATAATTTACAGGAACCGGAATGTCGAAAGCGATGATATGAAGATGATTGTCAGGCATATTTCCGAAGGGCTGAGATAAGTTTTTTCTGTTCTTCTGCCCAGTTTAATTTTGCAACTGCAAGTTTAAGGTTTTTTTCCCAATTTTCCCTGTTTTTTGTGTTGGTTAGCATAAACTCGATTTTCTCGGCTATATGTTTAGGGTCATGTGATTCTATACAGCAACCAATATTAAATTCCTCAATAATTTTTTTTACTTCTGTTAGTGGCGAAGCCAAAACCGGTATGCCGGCATGGATGTAGTCGAAAAGCTTGTTTGGTAAACTGAAACGATAGTTGATGTTGGTATCTTTGTCGAGGCTGAGGCCCAGATCGGCATTGGCAGTATAATGAATAAGGTTTTCGGGAGATTGTTTTGGAATAAAAATCACTTTGTCTTCCATTTTGTTTTCTGCCACATAATTTTTCAATAAAGGCAGTACATCACCATCGCCAACAATCAGCAAGCAGGCATTTTTGATGTATTTCATGGCTTCCACAGCCTCTTCGGAGCCACGCTGTATATTGATACCCGAACCCTGTAGTATAATAATGTATTTGTTGTCTGGTAACCCTAATTCCGTTTTATGTTTTAATATCATTGAAGTTTTCGTTTCAGGAATATTTCTCACGACAACGAGCTCTTTATTGTATTCAGATTTATAAAGATTGGCTATAGAGTCATTAACAGTTATTATGTTTTCAAGTTTCGGAAAAATAAATTTTTCGAGACGTTTCCATATTTTCTGAACAAATGGTCTGTGAATCAGCTCTGGGACGCCTGTAAAATATTCATGGCTATCATAAAAAAGAGGAATACCTTTTATTTTTGAAACAAGGAAATTAGGGAGTAGAGTGTCAAGGTCATTGGAGAAAAGAAGATGATTTTTTTTAAATAAAAGCAGAAAAAATAATCTGATGTTATAGAAAAAGTAGAATAAGAAGCCTTTTTCAAAAAACATACGAAAACGAAGCATTTTATAAGTTCGATTATCCAAATACAAACTATTTTTCTTTTTTCTCCCAATAAGAGTAACATTAAACCCTAAGAGTAATAAGGTTTTACAGGTTCTGTGAACTCTTTGGTCTGTAACGAGATCGTTAATTACAGAAACTAAAACTTTCTTCAATTTTTTTGTTACAAAATAAATATTATTTTTCATAACGTATTATTTTAAGAAATATTGAATTTCAATGTTTTTTCAAAAAAAAACGTTTGTAATTGTTTCAAACAAAAAATATCATAAAAAAAATAGTATCTTTGCGGCGGAGAGTTGGCAGAGTGGTCGATTGCGGCGGTCTTGAAAACCGTTGAACCTGCGAGGGTTCCGGGGGTTCGAATCCCTCACTCTCCGCTGACAATAGAAGCGTAAAAACGAAAACCACCGTAAACACTGATAGTTCGGTGGTCTTTTATTTTGCCTTGTTGCAAAAAAAGGCAATGAAAAGCACCAGTTTGGTGTCCAATTCGGTGGGCTTAAATTTCCACCCGCTAAGTCCACCTAAATTAGAATTACTATTATTCTCTATGTTTTGTTCGCAATCGGTGCAATTTTAATCATAGCATTAATTTGGCATCTAATAAAAAAATTATTTAAGTAATCTTAAATTGCATGTAAAATATTATTTGCGAATAAGTAGACCAGAGAAACAGGAAGAATGAATGGTTATTATTTTACCATCAAACTGTCAAGGGTGCCTGCTTTTTCAATTTCCAGCATTTTTGCATTATCCCGGGCTTTACATTCCTTTGCCGGACAATTAGCAGCAGGCTCAGTATGCTTTTTATTATCTGCAGGCGTCCAGCCCATAATGAGGTACAATATAAAAAATCCTGCGATATAGGCAAGCATCACATGCCAGCCCTTTCGAATCCATAGACCAACATTACGGGCATGTTTAAACTTATTGGTTATAGCCACACCGGCAGAAGAACCAAACCATATCATAGACCCACCGAAGCCTACAGTATAGGCTAACAGGCCCCAGTCATAATGCCCCTGATCTAAGCAAAGTTTTGTAAGAGGAATATTATCAAATACGGCGGAAACAAACCCAAGAATAAAGGCCGTCATCCAGGAAGCATCCGGCAAGGTTTCCACGGGCATTAAAGATGCGGCCGTTACAAGACATAAAAGAAAAACAGCTCCTTTGACAGAGCCTCTAACTTCCTGCCAGGGCATTTTCCGCATAAACACGCCGATAACGATTGCAATCCAAACGCCCAAGGCAGGCATATCATAAAAAATATTAGATACGATTGCACCGATGAGAATCATAATGACGATCAGCAGACGAATCCAGTCAATTTTTACGCCCGGCTTTACATCGGCAGTGATACGCTGTAATTTATCCTGCTGCCTGGAAGCAAACCATGCAATAATAAATAGGGCAACCGCTGAACCTACAAAAGCATGAAGAACACCAAGTGCAGAAACACCATCGATCCACATCATGGTAGTAGTAGTATCGCCAAGCACACTGCCGGCACCGCCCGCATTACTTGCTGCAACAATACCGGCTATGTATCCGATATGCACCTTGTTTTTAAAAACGACAAGGGCAATAGTTCCGCCTATCATTGCAGCAGCAATATTATCGAGAAATGAGGAAAGAATGAAGACAAAAACCAGAAGGACAAATGGGCCTTTCCAATCGTCGGGTAAATATTTCGGAAGGATATCCGGCACACCGGATTCTTCAAATATTTTTGCAAGTATAGCAAATCCAAGCAACAAGCCAAGTAAATTAAGTATTATACCCCATTCACCCTGACGCATATTTTTATCCATAAGCTGATCCACAAAAGAGTTTTCACCGAGAAAATGCTCGGCAAAGGGGTAGCCTGAAATAAATATCACTTTGTAGAGTATTATTGAGGATAAGCCAACAATTGCAACCCAGAAGGTCTGCTTATGAAACAAAGCAACACCCACCAGTGTTAATGCAAACAATATGAATTCAATACGAATACCGCTAATGGAAGGCCCTGTAGCGCCACCTTCTGCAAATGCCCAAACAGGCATAATAATAGCCATTGCTAAGAACAATAATCTTAATATTTTTCTGGTCATCGTTGTTATCATTTTTGATTTATTACAATAGTCATAATTCTTATCTTGTCAAAAGGAGCATACAATCTGAAAAGAAGCGATTAAATTAAAATTGCGAACTGGCTGCATAAAATATTTGCACTAAGAAAAATCGAATACCAACGTTTCACTTTTTACTGAGTACGAATCAATTCATCATAGATTTTACAATTTTTAAAATTGTTTCACCAGAAATTACGAGTATGCAGATGCAGCAAGAGTTAGAGCCAGATTGTAAATCGCAAAAAATTAATAATTCAAAATGGAAAGCAACTTAAATGAAACTAAATAATAATCTGTTCTTTTCAGTTGATTCCCGCTAAATGATATTGATTATAAAAACAATACCTTCAGAAGAATTAGTAACACAATTGCCGATAAAAAAAATATAAGAACAAATAAACCGCCAGACATTTTTGGCATTTTCATGATAAATAAGTATTTGTTTGTATTTATTTTCACCACAAAATAATCTATCATAACCGCTGTGAAAATTAAAAAGAGGTTAGAAAAACATTAGAAATTCATTAGAAACTTATTAAAAACTCATTAAAGAATTGTTTTATCTTCTTATTATTTTAACTTTGTGTAAAAGAGGTGATCTTATGAATAAGGCAAATATACTGATCGTTGAAGACGAACAAAGACTCGCTGAAATTTTAAAAAAACAACTGGAAGAAACAGGCTTCAGTGCGGATATCGCCTATGACGGCTACATCGGAAAACAGATGGCCCAAAACAATACGTATAACCTGATCATACTTGATATTAATCTTCCGCTTATCAACGGATATGACCTGTGCAAAGAAATCCGGAAAACGAACAAGAATGTACCAATAATTATGCTGACAGCACTGGGGACGCCAGAAAACAAATTAACAGGCTTTAACGCAGGGGCTGACGACTATATATTAAAACCTTTTGATTTCAGGGAGCTGCTGGCAAGGGTTAATGTTTTTCTCAGGCGATCAGAACCGATAAACAACAATGAGGAGATCTTAAGAATTTCGGATCTGGAAATGAACCTTAACAATAAGACTGTAACACGAGCAAAAATAAAAATTGACCTGACAACAAAAGAGTTTGCATTATTGGAAATTTTTCTGAAAAACAAAGAAAAATTACTTACACGGGAACACATAATTGAAAAGATATGGGGCATCGATTTTGACCCCGGAACGAACATTATTGATGTTTATGTCAATTACCTGAGAAAAAAAATTGACAAAGGCCATGACATTAAGCTGATACATACAAAGTTCGGGTATGGATTTTACTGCAGTGAAAAAGAGTTGTAAACGATGAACATTAAAACCAGGTTATCATTTGAATTCACGGGCATCGTTGCAGTAATACTGTTGTTTTTTGCCGGGTTAGTTTATTATTTATCCTATACTACACAGCTTGCAAGGTACAGGGAAGACCTACTGAACAGTGCGAAGAACACCACTATTTTGTTAATCGATGTGGTGGAGGTAGATTCATTATTATTGAAAAAAATTCAACGGGAAACCATTTTACTTGATGATGAAGAAATTATCATTACTAATTCAGCATCTAAAGTAATCTACAGCAATAACGAGAAATACCTTACAGATAAAATCATCGAGCAATATTCCGCCAAGAAGGATATCAGTTATTTTTCTGTCGGTGAAAAAGATGGTGTCTTTTATAAACATCATTTTAGGAACCAATACTATAATGTGTTTGTTATGGCTACAGACCATAACCGCATCAAAAATTTATCCGACCTGAAGAAGATACTTTTCTGGAGTGTACTATTCAGTATATGGTTATCAACGATGTTCTCATACCTGTTCTCGAAAAATGCAATCAAACCAATATCGCGGATAATCAAAAATGTTAAGAATATCAATTCGGCCAAACTCAGCGACCGGCTTAAAGAAGGCCGGGGAAATGATGAAATAGCGCAACTGTCAAGAACCTTTAATGAAATGCTGGCAAGCCTTGAAATTGCATTTAACAACCAGAAAGATTTTGTATCGAATGCCTCTCATGAATTACGGACGCCTCTTTCCGTCATGATCCTCGAATCGGACTATTTATTAAGCAAGGAACAATCAGCAGAAGGGTATAAAAAACATATAAGCAGGTTGGTGAACGACCTCAAAAAGCTAAACACACAATTGAACAGTTTGCTGGAATTAGCCCAGATATCCCATGACAAGAAAATTCAGCTCAAGAGTATCAGAATTGATGAGATTGTCTACGATGCCATACAACAGATAAAAATAAAATATCCGGCAAGAAAAATAATATCAAAGATCCAATATCCCGAAAATGAAAACGAATTGCTTATTAATGGCAATGCCGGATTGCTTAATATCGTCTTTAAGAACCTTATCGATAATGCCTGTAAATTTTCGGATGATGATGTGAATATTGAATTTCTGATGGCAGAAGATCACATAAAGATCATCATATCTGATAAAGGAATCGGGATACCGCCAATTGATCTGGAACGCATTTACAGCCCTTTCGGAAGGGCTTCCAATGTTAAGTTTAAGAGCGGATTTGGCATTGGACTCTCCATAGTGGCTAAAATATTAGAAATCCATGAAGTGTCGCTTATCATCGACAGCAAGGAAAATGTTGGCACAAAATTTTCCATGCACTTCAAAAAAAATAAAGGACAACGCCTGGAATTTATTGATGACGCCTGAGAACATAATCTCTACTGTAAAAGTGGCCGAAGCTATACTTGCACAGGGATTAGTATAATAATTTAATTTTTTAGGGATACATCTGCCAAGGCGTACCATGCCATTGGATGCGAAAGCAGAAAGCTATTTTATTTATAAATTTACTTATCATTTCATTATCGCAATAATAGTTTCTACCTAAAACTTGTAATAATCAACCAAAAACTTATTTAAAAGCGCACTTAGCTGTTTTATGTAACAATTTAAAGATTATTTCATACCTTTGTATATATATAAAATTAATCTGATGAAAAAATTTATAATTATTTTAGGAATTATATCTTTATTTCTTTTCAGCAATACTGCTGAAGCAAAACGCCTGCAGGCATATATGTCATATTCTACTTTCTACTCCCCTGCCGATGGGCCTTATATCGAAACATATATGATAGTACTTGGGAACAGCATCAAGTACAAACTCAACGAGCATAATAAATATCAGGGCACTATTGAAGTTACTCTCATTTTCAGGCAGGATTCCGTGATTAAAAATTTTAAAAAAATAAATCTGCTGAGCCCTGAAGTAGAAGATACCAGTATTATAAATTTTAACTTCATTGACCAGCAAAGATTCCTGCTCCCTGCCGGCACGTATGACGTTGAAATTACCATCGCCGACATTAATGACAATGCCATTCCATATAAAGCCAATGAAACCATTGAAATAGAATTCAACCCGGACAAAATAAGCATTTCCGGTATTGAGCTGGTGGAATCATTTAAAAAAAGTGAAGCGGAAAACATCCTCACAAAAAATGGTTATGATATCATGCCATACATCATTTATTATTACCCCGAAAAAATTGAAAAACTTACTTATTATGCAGAGGTTTATAATACGGATAAAATACTAGGAGATAATGAAAAATTACTTCTGAGCACTTACATAGAAGTTAATGAAAACAACCAGCTTTACGGTGATTTTATCAAAGTAAAAAGAGAAACAGCAAAAAATGTTATTGTTGTTATGAGTGAATTTGATATCAGCCAGCTTCCTACAGGCAATTTCAACTTGGTGATAGAGGTTCGGGACAAGGACAATCAGCAAAAAGCGATACGAAAACTATATTTTGAACGCGACAACACCAAGGTGGCTTTTGAAATAAAAAATGTTGAAAAGGTAGTAACCGAGCATACTTTTGTGCAGATGTACACCAACAAGGATACACTGGCCTCATATATTCAATGCCTTTATCCCATATCTTCTGAAAATGAACAGCAATATGCACGCAATTTGATGTCACAAAAAGATATTAACCTCATGCAAAAATATTTCCTTACATTTTGGGAAGCCCGCGACCCCAAAAACCCGGGAGAAGCATGGGCAAAGTACTATCTTGAAGTTCAGAAGGTAAATAATGAATACAGCACAAAAATCAAAAAAGGCTACGAAACTGACCGAGGACGAGTTTACCTTGCATACGGCCAACCCAACACCATTTCAAAAAATTATTTTGAGCCCAGCGCTTACCCTTATGAAATCTGGCATTACTATGCTCTGAAAAATCAAAAAAACAAAAAATTTGTTTTTTATAATCCCGACCTTGTTACCAATGATTTTACCCTGATACATTCAGATGCCATTGGAGAAATAAATGATTACAAATGGCAACAAAAAATATACGGAAGAAATAATGTTACTAACGATATTGATAATGATGGAGTAAGAAACCACTGGGGAAGAAAAAGTGATGAATACTTCAAGAATCCCTATTAAAATTTCATCAACATATAATCAACCTTAGCAATATTCCTGTCATAAACAGAAATTTTATACAGGTTTCTTAAATAATGATATATTTGTTCTCTTGAAAGTTGCCGTTGTCATATTAAACTGGAATGGTAGAAGTTTTCTGGAAAAATTTTTACCCTTTGTAATTAAATACAGCAGTGACATTGCGGAAATTATTGTTGCCGACAATGCCTCTTCAGATGATTCTGTGAATTTTTTAAAAAATAATTTTCCTGAAAATAGGCTTATCATCAATGAATCTAACGGGGGTTTTGCCAAAGGGTATAATGATGCGCTGAAACAAATAGAAGCCGAATATTATATTCTTTTAAATTCAGATATTGAAGTTACACCAGGATGGATAGAACCTGTCATCAGGCTCATGGATTCAGATAAAAATATTGCCGCCTGTCAACCAAAGCTGTTATCGTATTATGAAAGAAATAAGTTTGAATATGCCGGTGCTGCCGGTGGCTTTATTGATAAATACGGCTATCCATTCTGTCGCGGACGTATGTTCCTTTCTTTAGAAGAAGATCTCGGGCAATATGACAATAACTGTGAAATTTTTTGGGCAACAGGAGCATGTCTTTTCGTGCGGGCAGAGCTCTTCCATAAATTCGGCGGATTGGATGAAGATTTTTTTGCGCATATGGAAGAAATAGATTTTTGCTGGAGACTCAAAAACCACGGTTATAAAATTATGTATTGCCATGAATCCAAAATATACCATATAGGAGGCGGCACATTGCCAAAAAGCTCGGCACGCAAAACCTATCTGAATTTCAGAAATAATTTCACATTGTTATATAAAAACCTTCCCAAAAACAGAGTATTTCCTGTATTTTCAATCCGGCTGGTATTGGATAGCATTGCAGCTTTTAAGTTTCTACTCGACGGCGGCCTGAGAGATTTCCTTGCCGTCACAAGGGCTCACCTGTCATTTTACCGCAGATTTGGCAGAATACGGCAAAAACGTAAAATGCAGGTTCAGCAAACAGTGGAACAGATTTATAAAGCAAGCATCGTTAAAGAATATCACATTTCGGGAAAAAAGAAATTCAGTGAACTTAATTCTTCAAAATTTCTATAACAGCAGACTTCCCGTTTACATATAATTTACTTTAAATATAGCCCTAAAGATATTTTCTTATTCCTTTTGAATTAGCCATACTTCATAAAATTAAGAAGAGAAACACATTCAAAATTGTATTTTTGCAAATAAAAAAACTTTGGTCATTCTTGATTATAAATTTTACCAGCGTGATGATGTAGTTCGGATTGCAAAAGAACTGCTTGGAAAAACTTTGTGCACAAAAATTGATGAAAAGTTGTGTGGTGGTATCATTACAGAAACCGAAGCCTATGCCGGTATTCATGACAAGGCCTCACACGCTTATGGCGGAAGGCGTTCGGAACGCACTGAAATCATGTATCAAAAAGGAGGCACAGCCTATGTTTACCTGTGCTATGGGGTACATTCACTTTTTAATGTTGTAACCAACAAAAAAGATATTCCCGATGCCGTGCTGATTCGCGGTATCGCCCCGGTTACAGGTACCGAATTTATGCTGCAGAGAACCGGCAAAAAAACTCTTGATAAAAATTTTAGTATCGGGCCGGGTAAGGTTTCTAAAGCACTTGGAATACATTATTCTCATACAGGTATTGACCTGTGCGGAGATACAATTTGGCTTGAAGATACAGGGATAATAGTTCATGAAGATGAAATAAAAACGGGTACACGCATTGGAGTAAACTATGCCGGAGAGGATGCACTCCTGCCCTACCGCTTCATTTTTATCAATTATCAAAAATAAATATGGCAACATTTCACAGAATAACTTTGAAGCATGGCAAAGAAGAAGCATTGCTACGTTACCACCCATGGGTATTTTCGGGTGCTATTCACAGAATAGAAGGAGAACCTTCAGAAGGAGACATCGTTGAAGTGTATTCATCTCACAACGAATTTTTAGGGACAGGGCATTACAATCAGGGTTCTATAAACGTCAGAATATTTTCTTTTGAACAAACAAAATGCGATCGGGCATTTTGGAAAAAGAAACTTGAAAATGCTTTAAATTACCGCAAACTCCTTGGACTATTTGAAAGTAAAGATACAAATGCTTACAGGCTTGTGTTTGGTGAGGGTGACGGACTGCCGGGACTCATAATAGATTTTTATAACGGAACGGCTGTTATACAGTGTCACACTTACGGTATGTACCTTTTGCATCAGCAATTTGCTGAAATTATAAGTGAATTATATAATGAAAAAATACACTCCATATATCTTAAATGCGAAGAAACTCTGCCTAAAAAATTCAATGGCCAAATACATAACGCTTACCTGCTTAAAAAAGAAAAAGAAAATACAATAACAGAAAACGATTGTCAATATTTTGTGGATTGGGAAAACGGGCAGAAAACCGGATTTTTTTTAGACCAAAGGGAAAACCGCAGAACACTAATGCCTTTCTGTAAAAACAAAACAGTTTTAAACACATTTTGTTATACGGGTAGTTTTTCAGTTTGTGCCCTTAAGGCGGGGGCTTCGCTTGTTCATTCTGTTGATTCTTCAGCCAGAGCCATTGAATTAACCGAAAAGAACATTGATTTAAACGGCTTTTCCAGCCAAGGCCACCTTTCATTCAGGTCTGATGTGATAGAATATTTAAAAAATGATGACAATACCTATGATATTATCATTCTGGATCCACCTGCATTTGCTAAGCATCTCAAGACAAAACACAGTGCTGTTCAGGGTTATAAAAGACTGAATGAGGCAGCCATGCAAAAAATCCGGAAAGGCGGATTTCTTTTTACTTTTTCATGCTCACAGGTAGTTGATGCTGTTTTGTTCCGTTCAACAGTGATTGCTGCTGCCATACAAAGCAAACGGGAAATAAGGATAGCCGGGACTTTAACACAGCCTCCCGATCACCCGGTCAGTGCTTTTCATCCGGAGGGTGAATATCTAAAAGGCTTGATATTACAGATTGAATAGAACATCCATGAAAGTAGCTTCAAATAAAACTGCTGATATAATACGGTATGTCAGAAAATGCCTCAAGGATGTGTATCCTGAAGAGGAAATCGCTTCTTTTATTTTTATTTTATTTGAATCCTATTGCAAACTAAATAAAACAGGCTTACTGTCAGGGAAACGGGAATATATCAATGAGTCTGAATTGCTTTTAATTTATAATGCCGTGAAAGAGCTTGAGCATCATAAACCCATACAATACATTACCGGAACAACATGGTTTTATGGCCTGGAGTTCATTGTGGAACCTGCAGTACTTATCCCCCGCCCTGAAACAGAAGAACTTGTGGAGATAATTATAAAGGAAAATAAAAATAATGGAAGTCAAAAAATTCTTGATATAGGCACCGGTAGTGGCTGCATTGCTGTTTCATTAAAGAAATATTTACCTTTTGCAGAAATTTCAGCCATGGAGGTTGCTCAAGAGGCTCTCGAAATTGCCCGTGGAAACTCAGAGAAAAACAATTCAGATATTCATTTTATTCATGCTGATATTCTCAACGAAAAGCAATGGGGAAAAAAGAAATATGATATCATAGTCAGCAATCCGCCCTATGTAAAGGAATCCGAAAAAAAAATGATGTCAAAAAATATCCTGGATTATGAGCCTGCCCAAGCGCTTTTTGTAAGTGACACAAACCCCCTGATTTTTTACAATGCAATTTTTAGCTTTTCCTCTCGCCAGAAAAACAAAACAAAAATTTATCTGGAAATTAATGAAAGTATGGCTGAAGAATTAATTGCACTGGCTAATACATACAATATCAGCGAAATCAATATTGTAAAAGATATTCATGGAAAAAACAGGTTTTTCATTTGCGAATTAAGTTAACCTTACTCTTGGGTCAAGCAGCCCATATACAATATCTGTCAGGATATTTATTACTACCAGAATAACTGAAATAAACAATATAGCTCCCATCACTACAGGGAAATCATATTTGCCGAGGCCGTCCACCATCACCATGCCCATGCCTTTCCAGTCGAACACATATTCTACAAAAACGGCGCCGGCCATTAAAGACGCGAACCATCCGGAAATGGCTGTTACAACCGGGTTCATAACATTTTTCAGAGCGTGCCTTGTAATAACTTTGAAGAAAGAAAGCCCCTTGGCTTTTGCTGTACGTATATAATCCTGCGATAGTACTTCAAGCATGGAGCTTCTAGTAAGTTCCACAATAATTGCCAGTGGTCTGATTCCGAGAGTCAAAGCAGGCAAAATAATATTTTTCAGGTTCAGGTGTACCCCTTCTCCAAAATCGTCGATGCTATATAGGCTGCCTATCATATTTAGTCCTGTATATTCTCCCAGTATATATGCAAAGACCCAGGCTATTAGTATAGCTGCAAAAAATGATGGCACCGACATACCGATAACTGATAAAAACATGGCAATCTGGTCGAACCAACTATCCTTTTTAACAGCACAGATTATTCCAGTAAAAATTCCTAAAACAGCAGCAAATAAAATAGACACCACAGCCAGCAAGGCAGTGAGTGGGAAGGCTTCTAAAAGGATGTCAGTAACCTTTGCTTTGCTTTGATACGAACGGCGCAAATAGGGAGATTTAATCACAAGTGCTTTTGTCTCTGAAATATTGAACAACCTGGTCAAAGGTTTATATTTTGCTTCATCAAGAAAAAAATAACTGTTGTTATCGGAAAAATTATGTACTGATATGGGAGACAAATCGTTCAGATAGTTAATATATTGCAGATAAAGCGGTTTATCGCGGCCAAGGTCTTTGTTGATAGCTTCTACTGAAGCACTGTCGGCACGCTGCCCTAACATCATACGTGCCGGATCGGCAGGAAGTACGTTGAACAATAAAAACACTATGGTAATTACACCGAATAAAACAAGAAAACCATAAAACAAACGTTTAGCAAGAAAGTGCAACATGTTTTATTTTTTCTCTTTTTCAGGAATAGCAGATTTCTTTTCTAAAAGCAGTTTTTCGTATCCGGGTATTTTTTCTTTAAATTCTTTATATTCCGGGAAATCCCGCCACGCCCATTTATCAAGAACCACGCCTTCTTTTAACAGTATCAGCCCGGGATTTGAACGTACCACACTTTTCAGGGCAGTTTCATCTACGGTATAGAATTCATAATCAGCTTTAACCTCATGGCGAAAATAATCAATAGTCTGGAAATCGGAACCGCAAAGTGCGGCAAAGCCTATAGTGTCTTTCAGGCAGGTTTCGTAAAACTCATTAATGCGAGGGTAAACAGTTTCTTCTGTTTTTGTAATATCATAGATAACAAGAAGAAACTGGTAGCATTGATTACTTATTAATTCAACATTATGATTTACTTTGTCCACATCATCAATCATGAAATCATGTATGGGAGCGGGTTTATATTCCTGAAGAACCGTTTTTTTCTGGTCGACAAATTCAAGCTTGTTGAAGAATGACGTATCCTGCCAAGGCAATGTTTTACTGGTATATTCAAACATTTCCCCTGTTACTTTATGTTTATATATGAGTTTAATATCTGCTATTTCCGGTGTGTCAACAACTTTTTCGGAGATTTTAGTTCCGACTTTCCAATGCATAAAATCTATGAGAGGCAGGTGACGGTAACAATATATTGATAACCAGAGAATTATTGTAAGACCTATGAACATTATTCCATATTGAGTAACAGCAGGAAAACGATTGGTAATTTTTTTTCTACCGGCAAAAACCACCAGAACAAAAATCATCAATACAACATTTTTAAAAAATGTTTCCCAGTTCGTCATAATGATGGCATCGCCAAAGCAACCACAATCCGAAACCGGGTTAAAAATGGCAAGGACGATAGTAAGAATGGTAAAAAATACCATATACAAAAGCATAATCCAGGAAAAAAACCTGATTTTAATATTAAATAAAAAACAAAAGCCAATCAGAAACTCTGAACAAAACAACAGGAACCCAAGAAATAGAGAAGCAGGCATAAGCCACTCCATACCGAATGCAAGAAAATAATCATTAAATTTATACATAGAGCCAAGCAGGTCAACAGCCTTTACAAATCCGGAGAAAATAAACACCAGGCCAAGGATAATTCGTGCCAATAAAATGGAAAATCGCTGCATTCTTTTGGTAAAAGCATACATTAGGAAATCAATAAAAGCTATGCAGCCAAAAATGATGATTACAAGTAATATGCTGCTCATAATGTGTTATTTTTATTTAGTTTTTTGTTCTTCAAAGAGTTTTATTAAAGCAAAAATGGCATAATTAATCATGTCATAATAATTAGCATCAACGCCTTCTGAAACTTTCGTCATGCCGTTGTTATCTTCAATCTGTTTAGTACGGAAGATTTTCATAAGGATAATATCAGTAAGAGAGCCGACACGCATATCACGCCAGGCTTCGCCATAATCGTGATTTTTGTCTTGCATAAGTCGTTGGGCTTTGTCAATATATTTGTTATATAATTCAATAGCCTGAGCAGAGTCTAAATTTAGATTTTCGTAATCATTCAGCTCAATTTGAATCAGCGCCATTACGGAATAATTGGCAATGCCAATAAACTCAGGAATAATACCTTCTGAAATCCGTTGCGTACCTTTTTCATCAATACTTCTGATACGCTGAGCCTTAATATATATTTGGTCTGTAAGGGATGATGGTCTTAAGATGCGCCAAGCTGTTCCGTAATCATTCATTTTCTTCAGGAAAAGTTCACGGCATTTTTTTACGACATCATCGTATTGTTTTAAGGTAAGGTCCATACAAATATTTATTTTTGTATAAAATCTAAACGCAAAGATAACAAAAATCATATACGACAACCATTGAAAAAAAGCACTTTAAACTGCAAAGGGAAACTTATATCGCTCAACAAACCATTGGTGATGGGTATTTTGAACGTTACCTCGGATTCTTTCTATGAATGCAGCCGGGTTCCCAACATGCATGAGTGGCTATCACAAACAGAAAAAATGCTTTCCGAAGGTGCGGATATTATAGATATTGGTTGTGTATCCACCCGCCCCGGGGCTACTATTGCGGATGAGAAAACTGAACGTGAAAAGCTTATGCCCGTGCTTTATAGTATTGTGAATAAATTTCCGGAAGCAATAATTTCTGTGGATACATTCCGTGCCGGCATTGCAAAAGAAGCTGTAAGCGCAGGTGCATCAATAATAAACGACATTTCCGGAGGCGAATTTGACGACAACATGTTCCAAACTATTTCAGAAATAAAAGCCCCTTACATTCTGATGCATGTTCAGGGGACTTCTGAAAGTATGCACATAAAATACACATACCAAAATACTTCAAAAGAAGTGTTACTTTCACTTGTGGAAAAAACCAAGCGTTTAAAACAACTTGGAGTGAATGACATTATTATTGACCCTGGAATAGGATTCAGTAAAAATGTTGAACAAAACTATCAGATTTTAAAAAAACTGCACTTGTTTGATTTTATTCCATTTCCTTTACTCATTGGAGTTTCCAGAAAATCTTTGATTTGGAAAACATTAAAATCATCGCCAGCCGAAGCCCTGAACGGTACAACTGTATTACATACTTATTGCCTTCTGAAAAAAGCGGATATTATAAGGACACATGATGTTAAAGAAGTCAGGGAATGTATTGATATTTTATCCAGTTTAAAAGCACAGTAATACACAAGCAATATTTATCATTTCCTTTTAGTTGTTGCAATACTTATTCCATGCAGCTTGTGCCTGAGGGTAGCCCATATCAGAAGCTTTTTTAAAGTAATCACAAGCTGTTGTGTTATTTCCTTTTTTCCGGTTAAGTTCACCAAGCATAAAAATGGCTTCCGTGTTGTTTGGGCTGACCTGCAATGCCTGCATAAAATATTTACCGGCATTATTATAATCCGATTGTTCCATGTATAACCAGCCCAGATTTATATAGGAAACGATTTGAGAGGAATCTATTGAAAGGGATTTTTTATAACAGCTGACAGCCATGTTAAAATCTTTCTGTTGCATATAAAACCATGCCAGATTTTGCCATGATACGGGGCTTTCGGGGTGATAGCGGGAAACAGAAATAAAATCTTTTTCGGCATCTTTAACAGCATTATCATAATAATATGCATAAGCTCTGTTAGTAAGGGCAAGCATCTCTGATGAATCATTCTTCAATACTAAAGAAAAATCTTTAACTGCGCTTTTATAATCCCGTAAATATGCATAGGCTCTCCCTCTCTGTATATATGTTTTCATTAAATCAGGGTTATATTTAATAGCCAGGTTATAATCTTTTATAGCCCCGGATGCATCACCATTATTATATTTTAAAAATCCCCTATTGTAATAAGCTATGACATAATCCCTTTCTAATTCTATAGCACGGGTAAAGTTTTTTCTGGCATTATTAACATCTCCTTTTGTCATATAAACTGTACCTATGTTATTATATGCTTCAGCATAAAACACATCCAATTCAATAGCCTTTAAAAAGTCGCTTTGTGCCCGCGAAATTTCGTTTTTATTCAGATAATACACTCCCCTTTTATTGTATGGCATAGCAACAGTACTATCCGTTTTAATTGCCATGTTAAAATAAAAAATACTCAGGCTGTCATCCCGCCTGTTATAATAAATATCTCCAATGTTTGCAAAACATAATGCTTTTAATTTATTGTTGGTAGTAACTTTACTAGTTGTTAAAAAATCTTCCAAAGCTTTTTTATCGTTTTTGTTATCTAAAAACGAAAATGCCCTGTTAAAAAATGCATAAGAGTCTGTTGAATCCATTGCAATTGCTTTATTAAAACAAGCGATGGCAGTATCAGGCAGGTTTTCGCTCATATAAGCTGCAGCCAGATTACAATATGCGAAAGGAATGAGAGGGTTTTTATTCAGCACATCAGTAAATAATGTTTTTGTATCCCCCCATACTTTACTCCTGTTGTATGTTAAAAGTGATAAGCCAACAAGTAGTATGGCAAAACAAAATATCAAAACTTTTTTTAGTTTTTTGTTTTGAAATAAATATTTCTCTCCTAAAAATCCAGCAGAAATAAACAAACCCAGATAAGCAAAGTAGCTATATCTGTCAGCCACAACAAGCCTGCCTTGTATTGGTATAATATGCAAAACGATAGATATATTAACAAGAAAGAAAAACCATCCAAAAAGTATTATGTTATGAATCTTTTTTCTTTTAATAATCATATAAACAGACAATGCAATAACAAAAAATAATACAATCAGCGTATAAAAATATTCGGGCGGAAGTTGGCCATTTTCAAGCCGGAAAGGATATGGATGGACTGCATTCAGTGAAACAGGAGCAAAAAATTTACTGAAATAAAACCATAATGCATATCCAGCGAGCAAAATACGTTCAAAAAAAGAAAATGCATTTCTGCTTTCAGAATACCCTATCCAAAAGCCCTCAGAGTATTGAGGTAAATAATAAAACAGAAGAATAAACCCGGCAAGGCTTACCAACCCTATTAATCCAAATCTGATATGTTTTATAAAACGAGACAGATTTCTGTTCTGAAGCGCTTTTTCAAATAAAAGATACGGAATAAGCAATGGAATAAGTATGCCAAATATCATTACTTCTAACCTTATAAAAATGAATATTGTTAAACAGGTAATAACTATGAAAAATATGATTTTAGCTAAGTTTATTAAAGCATTTCTTCTAAAATAAAAAACGCCCGAGAAGAAATTTTCTATTATTTGTTTTTTCTTAATTATAATAAGCACTAAAAGGAATGCTATTATAATTGCTGTCATCTCTATGCTTAAAAAAATAAAAATATCAAAAAGAATGAGTAAAAGAATTATTTTCTCAGCAATCAATTCTAAAGTAAATTTTCTTTTTAGCACTATATCAATCATAATAAAAACTGCGGGGACAAGTAGCCCCTGAACCTTTGAAAAAGAAGCAAGTATCAACATTAGTGATGATAAAATAAAATAATGTATCTTGAAATCTTTTTTCTGGTATTTTATATAAAACAAAATAGCAGCCAATGAAAAGAAAGTAAATAACAGGTCCTTTAGTTCCGATATCCATGCAACAGATTCCACGCGCATGGGATGCAGTGCAAACAACAAAACTACCAAACTTATTGTAAAAATATTTTTTGTAAAACATTTAATTAAATAAAATACCAATACAACATTTAGCAGATGTACAACAAGACTCACCCAATGAAAGGGTTCCGGATTGTTTCCCCATATTTTATAAAGAAGCGAGTAAAAAGTTAGAGTAATAAAAGTAAATCTTTCTCTGTCAATATTATGGGAAATACTTTGCCAGTTCAAATTCTTAACATAAGCATTTTTTGTAATCTGGGCATCGTCATCCCATTGCAAAAATTCAAAATTTATAGTCTGGATATATGAAAAAAAACAAAAAACAAGAATAATAAACAGAAAAAAACCTTGTTCCGAATAAAAACTATTTTTACGAAGAGCCTTCATCAGCAATTTTTAAATATTTAATTTGATATAGAAACCAATCAAAGTAACAAAAATAACAGAAATAAAAGAAGAAATTATGAAACATCATATAAAATAAAAAAATTGTTAAAAAAAACTCATATAATATTAAATATTTACGTTTCATTGTGTATATTTGCTTTACATATTTTTTTTAAAAAAATTTATGGATTATGTAAATTATGAACAACTCATTTAAAGTATAAGCAATTTTGTAAGTCAAAGTCAATGAGACATATTTACCTTTCTGTATTTACTTGTTTTTTTATTATACTAATATATTTTCAGAGTTATTCACAATCCGTTTCATTTACAATCAATTATACTGGCGGAATGGCCCAGGGAGGCTGTTTAGTTTGCGGGCAAGATTATTGGTGTATAAATAACCCTCCTGCCCCAGATGGTGGAAAGATTGGCACATCAAATCCTTGCTGGTCAACTCAATTTTTTGACCCGGTACCACCAGGCAATGTCATTACGAATGTTGTTGTTAATTACTGGACTGCGGGTTGTGGCGGTGCAGCAATCTATGGAACATTCAGTAATAGCTCTTCAAATATATTTTCTGTTCCTGTTGCTTATGATGCAAACACTGGATGTTATTGCGATGATGCCCCGTGTGGACTGACATACTCAGTGACAAGCAATTTTCCTTGTGGAATTCCAGGCTACGCTTATGGAAATTATAATTACTTTACAATTTGTGCTAATGGCCCGATGTGCATCAACCGGGCACAAATTATTTTTTCATATGTAAATGTAAGTGTTCTTACGCCCACGATTACTGCCTCAGGACCTATTTCAATATGCCCCGGCGGTAGCGTCACTCTTACCGCAAACAGCGGATATAGTGCATATCATTGGAGTAATGGTGCAAATACTCAGGCAATAACAGTGTCACCTGCCACTACAACTACATATACGGTTAGTGTTACAACTTCCACTGGCTGCACTACAGCTAATGCATCTATAACCATTACTGTCAATCCCATTCCCACAGTGACTGCGTCTGCAAGCCCGACATCGATTTGCAGCGGACAATGTACAAATTTAACGGGCAGTGGAGCATCATCATACGGATGGATTCCCGGAAATCTCACAGGCACTACTGTTAATGTCTGCCCTACTACTACAACTACTTACACCGTTGCAGGTTATACTTCTGCAGGATGCTCAAATACAAGCACCGTTACAGTTACCTTAAATCCCAACATAACACCGACATTTAATGCTTTAGGGCCATATTGCCAGGGAGCTACACCAGGGACATTACCAACAACATCAACGAATGGCATTATAGGAACCTGGAACCCTTCAAGCATAAACACTTCAGCACCCGGAACCACAACATACACCTTCACTCCCAACACGGGACAATGTGGAAATGTTACAACAATGACAGTTACTGTTAATCCTAAGCCAACTGTTACTGCCAATGTAACTAATCCTTCTATCTGCACCGGACAATGTACCAACCTGAATGCAAGCGGAGCATCTTCTTATACGTGGATGCCAGGTAGTTTATCAGGCTCAACAGTAAATGTATGCCCAACGAACACTACAACTTATACCGTAACAGGTACTTCCGCAGCAGGATGTACAAACAGTGCTGCTGTTACTGTCACAGTTAACCCCAAGCCAACAGTAACTGCCAATGCAACATCACCATCTTTATGCAGCGGAGAGTGCACCAATTTAAATGCTAGTGGAGCTTCTTCTTACGTATGGATGCCAGGCAGCTTATCAGGCCCAACAGTTAATATCTGTCCCACAAGTAACACTACTTATACAGTTACAGGCACATCAGCTGCAGGATGTACAAATACTGCAACTGTTTCCGTCACTGTCAATCCTTCACCCAATGTCAGTATTACGACCCCTCCTCCGACTATTTGCAACGGACAGTGTACCAGCCTGACAGCCACCGGTGCAACAACCTACACATGGATGCCCGGGAGTCTTCCCGGTTCTTCAGTCAGCATTTGCCCGACCACAACAACCACTTATACTGTAACAGGAACAACAGGTGCTTGTTCTAATGCAGCTTCAATAACAGTTACTGTAAATCCCTCACCAACAGCAAATGCAGGGACAGATATTAATATAGGAGCATGTCTCACAGCACCAAACGCTACGCTAAATGGCTCAGGAACAGGCACTCCGCCACTTACATATTCCTGGTCTCCCACGACAGGACTTAATAATCCTAATATTTCCAATCCTGTTGCAGACCCAACTGCAAATACAACATATACGTTAACTGTTACTAACGGATATGGGTGTACAGCTACAGATGCTGTTAGTGTAACCATTGACCCCTTACCTTCGGCGAATGCGGGTACAGACCAAAGTATCGGAGCCTGTAATTCTGCCGCTAATGCCAATCTTAATGGAAGCGGAACCGGAACTTCACCATTATCATATTCTTGGACGCCCACAAACGGATTATCTAACCCAAACATTTCGAACCCTGTTGCTGATCCCAACATTACAACAAACTACACATTAACAGTTACAGATGCTTATGGATGTACAGCTTCCGATGCAGTATTAATAACTGTTAATAACCTGCCTTCTGCAAATGCAGGCAGTGATCAGAATATTGGGGCGTGTGCAAATGCTGCCAATGCAAACCTGAATGGTAGTGGTACAGGTACAGGGCCACTCTCATATTCCTGGATACCAACCGACGGCCTGAGCAACCCAAATATATCAAATCCTGTTGCCGATCCTTCTTCGACAACAACTTATACATTAACAGTTACTGACATATATGGATGCACTGCTACAGATACTGTTCTGATAACAGTTAATCCTATTCCTACAGTGAATGCAGGAGCTGATCAAAATATAGGAGCTTGTGCCAGCGCTGACAATGCAAACCTGAATGGTAGTGCTACGGGAACCGAGCCTTTTGCTTATTCATGGGTGCCTATTACAGGTTTGAGTAACCCAAACAGTGCCAATACTGTTGCTGATCCAACTGTTACTACTATATACACACTTGTTGTTACTGATGCTTACGGATGCACGGCAACGGATGATATAACAGTTATTGTGAATCCCTTACCCACAGCTAACGCAGGGCCTGACCAAAACATAGGAGCCTGTGGAAATGCAAGCAGTGCCTATATCTCAGGTTCAGGTACAGGAATAGCCCCATTATCCTTTTCATGGGTGCCTGTTACAGGACTAAATGACACCAATATTTCTAACCCTGTTGCTGATCCCTCAGTTACGACAACATATACTCTGACAGTAACCGATGCTTATGGATGTACAGCTACTGATGACATTATTATTTCTATTGATGACCTCCCTACTGCCAATGCCGGCCAGGACCAAACCATTGGAGGGTGTACAAACGCAGCAAATGCCAGCATCAATGCATCGGCAACTGGTATTACACCACTTGTCATATCGTGGCTACCCACTACAGGCCTAAACGACCCTACAATTCTAAACCCTGTTGCCGATCCGTCAGTTACAACAACATATACCCTGACAGTAACAGATGCTTATGGATGTACTGCTACTGACGACATTACCATTACCCTGGCACCCCTTCCAACAATTGATGCCGGTCCCGACCAAAATATTGGTGCATGCCTGAATGCTGCTAATGCCAATATCAACGCCATAGGAACTGGCGCTACACCGCTTACATATTCATGGTCGCCAACAACAGGACTTAACGACCCCAACATTTCTAACCCTGTTGCAAATCCTGCCACATCAACAGTTTATGTTGTTACACTTACTGATGTTTACGGATGCTCTGTAACTGATGATATTGCAATAATTGTTGACTCTTTACCAACATCGTATGCTGGAACAGACCAAAGTATCGGGGCATGCCTTACATCACCTGCTGCGAATCTGAATGGTTCTGGTTCCGGAACAGGACCGTTAGTTTATTCGTGGTTGCCAACAACCGGTGTTGCTGATCCCAATACCGCAGTTACAACAGCACACCCAACAAATACGACAGTTTACACCTTAACAGTTACTGACCTCTATGGATGTACAGCCACTGATGCCATTAATGTGATTGTTGACCCCGCACCAGTAGCTAACGCAGGACCTGATGCCGTCATAGGAACCTGCTCATGGTCAATGGCCAATCTTAACGGTAGTGCCACAGGTTCAACACCTTTTGGGTATAGCTGGTTGCCAACACAAGGACTAACCAATTCATATATTCCAAATCCACAGGCACATCCCTTCACAACAACCGTTTATACATTAACTATTACAGACATTTATGGATGTACCGCTGCTGACTTTGTTACCGTGACAGTTACACCTCTGCCAAATGTAACGGCAATTGCAAACCCCTCAACTATTTGCGAAGGTTTTTCAACAACTATAAACGCCAATGGGACTTTAACATATAACTGGTCACCCGGCACAGGCTTGTCATCTACTACAGGGCAAAGCGTTGTTGCTAACCCTCTTGCAACAACAACTTATACCGTTACAGGTAGCGACCAGTTTACCTGTACAGGTTCAACTCAGGTTACCATAAATGTTAATCCCAATCCTGTCTTAACCATTTCGCCTCCTGCACCGGCTATTTGTTATGGAGGCAATGTTACTCTTACTGCCGATGGTGCTTCATCATATTCATGGAACCCCTCCATTGGATTATCACAAGCTACAGGGCCTGTTGTCAGTGCTTTTCCAAACTCAACCATCACTTATACCCTTACAGGAACTACTCTTGGCTGTACAAGCACAGCCTCTGTAACGGTAACAGTAAATCCATTACCTATTGTGTCATTCAGCCCATTTAGCCAGATATGCCTTAACGACCTGCCTTTTTCTATAAATCTTGGCAGCCCTCCGGGAGGCATTTACACAGGGGAAGGTATTACAGGAACCGATAATTTCGACCCTGCCCTTGCAGGTGTTGGCTCCCACCTGATAACATATACCTATACCGATGATAACAACTGTACAAACTCGGCTTCACAATATGCCACCGTAAAACCAAGCCCCATATTAACGATAACCCCTCCTTCTGCATCATTATGTCTGGGAACATCTGTTTTAATATCAGCCAGCGGTGCCGATTCTTACAGCTGGTCGCCATCAAACACATTATCTTCGGCCACAGGCACACCGGTTACCGCCACACCAACGGAACCCACAACTTATACACTTGTAGGAGATATTGATGGCTGCACGGCTTCTGAAGGAATTACTGTCAACACATATACAACTATTCCAATCACTATTACTCCTCCCAGGGATTCTATATGCCCTGGTTCTTCAGTTATTTTAACAGCAAGCGGGGGAACACAATACACATGGGAACCTCCTGATGGTCTAAATACTAACATTGATACTGTAGTTATAGCTACCCCGGAAGTAACAACCTTTTACACCGTATATGCTTCTGATAATGACGGTTGCACAGGTACACAAACTGTCGCCATTGTTTTATATCCCGAAGCATTCCTGCACTTTACTGAAACTCCCCGTGAAGGCTGTGTACCGCTTAATGTTAATTTTGAATATTTACCCGACAGTACCCTTTACATGAACACACTGATGTTTAATTTTGGAGACCTGATGTCAACAACGGATTATTCTACACAGCCTGTTTGTTCTTATACTTATACCTATCACGGTATTTTTATGGTATCGCTTACAGCAATCTCTGTACATGGTTGCCATGCAGTAGGGTATGATACTGTATTTGCATATAAATCAACAGTAGCAAACTTTTATACGAAACCGGAAGTTGCAGAAACTGATAACCCGCTTTTTTTATTTTATGATGAATCTATGTATGCAGACCAGTGGTTATGGAATTTCGGGGACCCTGCTTCCGATGACAATAATACATCAACACTGCAATATCCTCAGCATGTTTATGGCGACAGCGGGCATTATGTTGTTATGCTCATTGCATCAAACGACTATAACTGCAGCGACACAGCGTTCAGAATTATTACCGTTAATGAATCATTTGCTTTTTATGTACCTAATTCTTTCACTCCAAATGAAGACGGAAAGAATGATTATTTCTTAGGAAAAGGTGTTGGATTCAGAGAGGATGAATTTGAGATGTATATTTTTGACAGATGGGGCAAGATGTTGTTCTATACCAAAGATTTTTCCGAAGGATGGGACGGTTATAACCCCAATGGAGTTACAACATGCTCCGAAGGTATTTATGTCTGGCTCATCAACGTCAGAGATGATAGCGGGATATGGCATATATTAAAGGGTACCGTAACACTCAATAAATAATCCGCCTTTTTCTTTTCAGTTAATTTTTAATTTTTTCTTGATTAATCATGATAGTTCAGGGTTAAAATAAGATAAAACTGTAATTTTATCAAAAAATTACTACTACTAAAATACCATGCTACATAAACCCTTGATAATACTTTTAATTTTCTTATGCTTACAAAATATAACCACAGCACAAACCAAAATAGTGTTTCAGAATTTTGAATTCAAAGAAATTATTGTTTCATATTCTCTGGTTCCTGATAAAAACGAATCAATTACCAATTATTTTATAGCTGAAATCGCACGCAGTATTCAAAAAAAAACTGAATTCACCAAATATACAATAACATTCAAACGAATAGAGCGGATTGCTGAAACAGAACCGGGGTTTTTTTCAGCCAGTTTTGAGTTGACAGATGTCAGTTGCACTGGGGATATTTTTTATAAAACATTTAATATTGCTGATGTGCTCATCCCGACACACTGCTCATTTCAGTTCAATGTATATGCAAATCAGATTAAGCCACTCACTCAAATAGTTAGGGATTCCAGCTTGCTTGGTACCGGCTACAACAAACTTGCATTTTTTAACTTCAATGACACATCTGGAACAAGCAAATTCACTGCTTATGCCGACAGCTTAACGTTTTTTTATAATAACACTTCACAACAGCGTTTTGCTTCAAAACTAAAATTAATTGATGAATATTTCCTGTCTGAGGCAATTATTGATAATTGTTATAAACAGATAAATACTTATGACTTCTACAATACCGACATGATAATTGTTTATGATATCAATTTGAAAGAACTTGAAAAAACGATTGAAGATTTGTATAACAAAGATTTTGCCGGGAAATTGAAACTTGTAAACCACGACCCTGTTAATTTTATTGACAGGTTTAACAAGTTATCAGATACAATAAATAATATCAGACAATCCCTGAATTATAAAATTGAAAACCTTGACAGGTTATACTATGAGAGGGGTATAGAAGAACTTAAAAAAGAAAATGTGCAAAATGCAGAGCTCATGTTCCATCGCTCCATTCTTTTCAATCAGCAATACACCCCATCACAGTTGGAACTTGTTAAATTATTGATGCACAAAGACAGCCTGTTTGAAGCAGCCAACAAAATGTCATTCATACTTCAGCATCTTAATCCCGAGCCCGAACTACATAAAAAAGTTTTATTGTATGCTGACACAGTCTATAATATGATGCTTTCAGCAGGAAATGATTTTATAAAAGATCAGAAATACAATGAAGCAATTGAAAGCTTTGAACAGTGTGTAAAATTTTGTTTGAATTCGGGGAATTATAATTGCTCAGGGAGCCATATAAAAGGACTAGCGATGGCTCGTTTTGGCATTTACCAATCCTACCTGAGTGTTTCACAGAAAGCTATTGATAAAGGGAAACTTGAACTTGCCGAGGCATACATAAAGGATGCATTGAAATATCAAAAAACATACAGTGAACATATAATTAACAATGCAGAAGCAATTTCAAAAATTGAAAAACTTATACTGGCTTATATCGCTTCAGGGGATACTTTAAACAATAAAAGGAGGTACGAAAAGGCAATGCAGAATTTTAAAAAAGCACAGCTTTTATCCGAAGAATATAACTTATCATTACCTCAAAACTTTGATAATAGCCTTACCAAAGCCCATCAGGGTGTTTATAAAAACCTCATCCAAAAAAGCAGGCAACAGCTTAACTCGGAATTGACAGAAGCTGCAGAAAAAACCTTACTCGAAGCTATAGCATACCAAAAACAAAATCCTGGTATCATAAAATACTCTGAAATATGCGACTCGCTTATGTCAAGCATACGCCTTATTCAATACAACTCAAACCTTAATAAAGGAAAACAATATTTGAATATTTACGATTATAAAACAGCACTAGGGTATTTTGACAAAGCCAAAAACATCGAAAATGAGTATAATTTTTCGTTAAAAACCAAGTTGGATTCTCTTAGAATTTTATGTGCCACCATCGTATTTTCTAATCGCATTTCAGGGATACAGTATATTTTAAATGATTACAATACCGATTCTGTGCTTACGGCAGTTAACGATATTGAGCAACAAATCGCTTTTTACAGACTTGAAAAAGACACTGTGATAAAAAACAGTTTTGATAAACTTAGAAAAAAAACACAAATCAAAAGATGCAACCTGGCAAAAAATAAGTACGATAGCCTGTTTATCCAGGCAAATAAAGCCATTGCCCTACAGGATTATATTTTGGCTGGCGACTTGTTTACAAAAGCTATCAACCTGGCAGAGGTTTATCCTGAATGTAATATCGACATAGAAAATGCTATCAACGAAAAGAAAAATTACCTCTTTCAGGCTAACTACCAACAAATGATAAGAAACGCCGAGGTGTCTCTCAACAGTAACAATTATAAATCTTTTTTGAACCAGTATTCAGAAGCTGAAAACTTCTGTTACAATATGCAGTTACAAAATGCCGGAATAATACACCAGACACTGACAGACAAACTGTATGCCTCATCCGACACTGCACTTATCATTTCGGCAGTTGACTTTTATCTGCAGAAAAACCAGGCTGAAAAATCATTACAATGCCTTAAATGTTTGAAAAATTTAAATTATCCTCCCTCAAAAACCAGAGGTTTGCAACAACAAATTGCGGTGATTCTTGCCATGAAAGATTACGCAGCCAATACAAACAACATTAAACTGAAACCTTCGGTGTATGTGATAAGCTATACCGCTGGCGACAAATGGTTCACAGTGTTTAAAAACATTTATATTACGACATGGAAATCATTAAAATAAAAAAATATACAGCTTATTTTTATTTACTTTTGCTACTATGTTTTTTATTATTTCAAAACTAATTGATTTTCTCCTCAGTCCTCTGATGTGGATTATTATCCTGCTTATTTCAGGATTATTTTTAAAAAATATTAAGAAGGCAAAAAAAGTTTACATCACCGCTTTTATTTTTTCCATTTTTTTTACCAATTCAGCCATTGTTGACGAATTGATACGTTTATGGGAAGTGCCTGTTATAACCGAATATAACAACAATGTTTACCAGGCCGGAATTGTACTGGGAGGTGGCATGGTAACACTGGATAAAGAAAATGACCGCTTGATTTTCAGAGAAAATACCGACCGCATTCTACAGGCGTTAGAATTATATCAAACAGGCAAAATAAAGAAAATCATTTTTTCCGGCGGCTCAGGCAGCCTGGTTTTTAAAGATATGCTGGAAGCGGTGCTATTGAAACGTTACTTCACCGGCATAGGCATTCCCGACAGCAACATCATGATGGATTCAACCTCAAACAATACTTACTACAACGCTGTTAACTGCGCTAAAATAATTAAAATGCATTGCGGAAAAGGAAAGTATTTGCTTATCACATCAGCGTTACATATGAAAAGAGCTGAAGCCTGCTTTGAAAATCAGGGTGTTTGTGTTACCGCTTACCCAACAAATAAAATGGTAAATAAGCGCCGCACCGATATTGGATATTATTTGATTCCAGACACCGCTGCTATCATACGTTGGGAGAAATTTATTCATGAAGTGCTTGGTTATTTTATATACACCCTGATGGGATACATCTGATTTTGAATTTGGAACTTGGAGCTTGGAACTTGGAATTTGGAACTTGGAACTTTTATCCGTCAAAACCATCTCCATTTTATTTTTTAATTTTGTTGACCATTAAAGTAAACCATGGCACACACTCTTTTTATCATTATCCTCTGCATCGTAATTTTCAATTACCTTTTCGGCTTGCTGCTCGATTACCTCGACAGCACCCGTTGGAGCAACATATTACCTGTTGAACTCGAAGGCATATATGACACTGAAAAATACCGCAAATCGCAGGATTACGAAAAAGTAAACACAAGATTCTCATTGCTGACCGGCGCTTTCAGTTTTGTTTTACTCATACTGATGCTTACACTGGGAGGTTTTGCATGGCTTGATAATTTTGTGAGAGGATACACCATCAACCCCATACTGATGGCCATACTTTTCTTTGCCATACTGGGGCTGGCATCCGACCTTCTTTCCCTTCCCTTCAGCATTTACCATACATTTGTCATCGAACAAAAATTCGGGTTTAACACTACAACGGTAAAAACCTTTGTGCTCGACAAACTGAAAGGATGGCTGCTGGCTGCATTGCTTGGCGGAGGCATATTATCCTTTATTGTCTGGATATACGGCGCCACGGGCGAGTGGTTCTGGTTCATAGCATGGATGGCAATGACAGCGTTTTCTATTTTTATGACCTTGTTTTATTCAAATATTATTGTTCCCCTTTTTAACAAACAAAAACCCCTCGATGCAGGGGTACTGCGTGATGCCATCGAAAATTTCGCTTCCAGAGCGGGTTTTAAACTTAAAAATATCTATGTCATTGACGGCTCCAAACGCTCCAAAAAAGCCAACGCCTATTTCACCGGCTTTGGGCCAAAAAAACGTATTGTGCTCTACGACACGCTGATGAAGGATTTTACCACAGAAGAGATTGTAGCCATACTTGCACATGAGATAGGGCATTATAAAAAGAAGCATGTGGTTTACGGGCTTATCACTTCCATTCTCAGCAGCGGTGTTTTATTATACATCATGTCGCTCATCATTGGCAATCCTGACGTTGCAGGGGCGCTGGGCGCCGGTGAAGCAAGTTTTCATATGGGCATATTGTCTTTCGGAATATTGTACAGCCCTTTCTCCACATTACTGGGCATTGCGGGCAATTACATCTCACGCAGGCACGAATATGCTGCCGACCGCTATGCTGCCAAACAATACCATGCTGAAACCATGGCCGTCGGCCTGAAGAAGCTGCATGTATTGCACCTGAGCAACCTCCGCCCCCACCCGTTTACGGTGTTCATCACATATTCGCACCCTACCCTGCTGCAAAGGCTCGCAGCATTAGTAAAGTAGAGAAGTTTTTATAAAAAAAGCTATAGAAAATACAACGGATAGCGGTATGTTTTTGTTGCCGACCTGCCTGCCGGTTTAACTGCAACAGGCAGTCAGGCAGGTTTCGAAGCACTGTCCTGTCAAGTTACACAAAAGTTGAAGCGGGCTACAACCCTCGAATAACCTACTGTACCGGCAATTTTTTATACCGCGTGTTAGCGTTTCGTTGGTTTATAATTCTAATCCTTGAGCAATGAGATAGACAACAATCAATCCTTAACTAAACGGACATAATAACCATCGCCTGCATCATCAGATTGCATATAAGCTCTATCATCATCAAATAACATTTCCAGATGCAGAGCACCGTCATCATCTTCCGAAGACGACCAGAAACATACTCTGGAAAAATGGAAATCACCTGTGCTACTCCTTGTACCACCATACAAAGCATTAAAACCAGTAGAACCGCCACCCTGCAAATCACTTATTGCACCACCTGTTACCATCAAAAATAACATCCAGTCGCCATCGCTCGGCAAACGCCACCCTGCAGGCGCAACTTTCTTAGCCGTTTCCCAGTCATACATTACACCATATTTTGAACAATTTGATGGATTATTTTCATAACACCACGAACCGCCGGTTGTTTCATATTTCAAATTTTCAGCCATCCAGATTTGATCGCCAATTTTTACGGTTTTATAAACTTTCCCATCTCTGGTATCGGTAAAACTACCAGTTACTTGGGCTAAAGAACTCATTGCGAAAATCAAAATCGCAATTGTCAATAATAAAGATTTGTTTTTCATAAATGTCTATTTTAAAAGTCAATTAATATTTTCTTGTCACATTTCTTTTCTTTTTCCAATGAACGCTAAAGGTTGGCGGTATGGTTAGTTGCCGACCTGCCTGCCGGTTTAACTGCAACAGGCAGTCAGGCAGGTTTCGAAGCACTTCCGTATCAAGTTACAACTACTTTTGATACGAGCTGAAACGCTCGAATACGCACTGCACCGGCAATTAACTATACCGCTTGTTAGGCAACGTTAATTTTTCTTTTGTCTAAAATTGTAAATATTATCATTAGTATAGTAGCAATTAATGCCATTACAGAACCAAAATAAAACGGAGCATTTGAATTTACCCTATCATACAGTAATCCTGCAATTAAACTCGCAGGTAATAAAGTAATTCCAAGTACAGCATGATAAATTCCAAACCCCGTTCCTTTCAAATCTTTGCTAACAATATCAGAAATCATTGCTTTCTGGCTACCATCAGTCAATGCACTGTAAAATCCATACAGCATAAACAAGAAAATAAAAACATTTATACTATTGAATCTTCCGAAAAAATAATAAACAATCGCATATACTAGAAAACCCAGAATAATCAATTTTTCACGACCAATTCTATCCGATAATTTTCCAATCGGTATAGCAAGCAAAACAGATACTGTATTAAATATCATATATACAAAAGGAATGTATGATTTATCTATACCTGTTTCGCTTGTTTTTACAAGCAACAATGCATCTGCTGAATTACCAAGAGTAAAAACGAAAATTATAATAAGAAAGAAATAAAACTTTTTGGGTAAAGTTTTAATGAAATCTTATTGGTGGTTTCATTTTTTTCTGCCTTTGCTTCTTTTATGAAAATAATAATCGTTAATACACCAAGAATTGCTGGAATGGTTGCCAATAAAAATATGTAAGAATAATTTAATGGAAAAATTGACAATAATAAAAAAGCAATCAAAGGACCAACAATAGCCCCACTATTATCCATTGCTTTCTGAAACCCAAAAGTTTTACCAGCTTCATTTTTTTTAATTGAGCCACTTATAAGGCTATCTCGTGGTGCTACTCTTAACCCTTTTCCTATGCGTTCGAAAAACCGAAAAAATAAAATCTGAATTGGTACTCTTGCTAATGCATATAAAGGAGTTATAATAGCTGTAATGCCATATCCAATAATCATGAATGGCTTGTTTTTACCAATCTTATCACTCCAGTATCCCGAAATTGCCTTTAATAAAGATGCTGTACTCTCTGCAATCCCTTCAATTAATGAAATCGTTGTTTTAGATGCTCCTATCGATAATAAAAATAGAGGCATAACACTATATACCATCTTGGTAGATGTGTCAGTGAAAAAACTTGTTAGTCCTGTAAAAAATGCGTTTTTTTCTAATCCAAATATTTTTTTCTTTTCATCCATTATATCGCTCTCTGCTGTCATTTTTTAATGTTGCCTAAAATTGTGTTGTGCCATTGGTGATATTTTTACCTTATCATTTGAGTTGGTGCTATTCGGTTTATTGATTATAAATACCTGCATATCAGTTTAGAAGAGTTTTAATAATCATTTATAATAGCTATACTATTAATTAACTTTTCCACAAATTTATGCAAGAAATATTACAAATACAAGTAACCTAAATAAAATTACTTTCCACCAACACTCTTGAGCCCGCCGGTTTCCGGGTAAACATCAAAATGCCTGATATTGGCGGGCATAAAAGTGAGCACGCCATACTGCGAGATAAGGAATTTTCCACTTATGTTTTCAGTGTTTGAATTGTAAAGTTTCACTTCTGCTTGTTTTTCATTGTGGAGATTATTGAATTCAATAATTTCCTAATACTGATTAATGAGGTGATTAAATCTTTTGACGTTGGATAGTTTAAGGATTTATCGCATAGCATAAGCCAATATTCTGTTTCGTCGGCTTCCTTCGCTGCAATCTTGAGTTTATGGATAAAATCAAGAGAACTTTCTGCATTTTGAGCTTCTCTAATATTCGCGCCAATTGAAGTGCCTGATTTTAGTAACTGACGGGCAATCACATATTTTTGGTTTTTTTCAAGCAATTCGCAATAAACGATTATTTGCAAAGCAAACTCAAAACTCAACTCCAATATCTCATTCCTTTTTTCCATAATCAACTAATCATCAAATTATCACATCAACTAATCAATTAGTTTTTAATGATTTTAAACGATTTTACTTCTTTGTTTCCTTGAACTACTTTTACAAAATAGGTTGCAGGTACAAGATTGCGCATAACAATGTTTGTTTGAATGCCAGTGATTTTTTCGTTTTGTACAAGTTTTCCGTTCATATCATACAGTTGATATGACATTGATTGGATGCTGAGCGACTTGTACTGAGTATTCTAAGTTAAAAACAAATTTTTTTTAAAGTTTTTTTTTAACAAATTTAAACCCCAATTACACAGCCATTCTGACAAAAGGTTCATCACGTTTAACAACAGCAAAAACTCTATAAACCAGT